>NZ_JBJDRL010000015.1:0-84708 GCF_044987475.1 Microbacterium sp. ZW CA_36 | reverse complement strand
GTTCACTTGCGCTGAACGTACGCGAAACGGGCCGATCGGCGTACATTCAGCGCAAGTGAAACGGAGCCACGAGGGGGGTCAGCGCCACGCGACCTCGACGGCGCCGGCCTCGTAGGTCGCGACGGGATGCGCGAACGGCAGCGGAGAGAGCTGCTCGGCATGCACCAGACGGATGCCGGGCGCCGCGGCCAGCAGCTGCCCGACGGCTTCGCGGATCTCGAGGCGCGCGAGCTGCTGGCCGACGCAGCCGTGCGGCCCGTGCCCGAAGCCGAGATGACCGAACGCGTCACGAGTGACGTCGAACCGGTCGGGATCCTCGTACTGCCGCTCGTCGTGATTCGCGGCCACGGGCGAGACGGCGACGGTCGTGCCCGCGGCGATCGCGACGCCGTGCAGCTCGAGGTCCTCCCGCGCTGTGCGAGGGAACAGGGTGACGAACATCGCCCCCACTCGCATGAACTCCTCGATCGCTGCCGGGAGCGCCGTGGGATCCTCCCGCAGGACGACGAGCTGGTCGGGGTGCGTGAGCAGCGCGACCATTGCCGTGGCGATGAGGTAGGCCACCGAATCGCGGCCGGAGGTCATCAGGACCAGCAGGATCCCTTCGACCTCGGCACGCGTCCATTCGCCCTGCAGCAGGTGGGTGATCACGTCGTCGCCGGATGCGCCTTCCTTCTCGGCGAGGACGTCGCGGATGTAGTCGAACTTCTCCTGGGTCGCGGACGTCCCCGTGACGAACAGCTCGCCGAATCGCGGTGTCAGCGCGTCGGGCACGCCCAGGACGAGGCAGTGCGTCCGCATCGAGATCGGCGTCGCGTAGTGCGCGAACAGATCTGCCGGCTGATCGCGGGCGAGGAACTCGGCGAGCTGCGAGGTCACGATGCCGGCGACCGCGTCCTCGCGCGCCCGGACGGCGCGCATCGAGAACTGCGAGATGATCGCTCTCCTCATGCGGAGGTGCTGATCGCCGTCGAGGGCGAGCAGGTTCGAAGCGGCGAGTGAGGCGCGCGCGCCCTCGTCGAGGCCGTCGAGGTCGGCCCCGTCCTGCGGCTGAGGGAAGCGGTGGACCGCGACCGTGAACCTCGGATCCGCCAGCACATCGCGTGCGAGCGCATGCCGGGTGACGATGAGTCCGTCAGGCCCGTCGGGGTAGTGGAGCGGCGTCGCGGGCGCTTCGTCGCGCCATGTCGCCAGCGCCGGCGACGGTGCGAGAGGCGTGCCGTCGGTGGGCAGGCGACGCTCGTGATACGGACATCCGGTCATACGAGGCTCCTTTCGGCGCGCGGGAGCTCGGCCCGGGCCATCCGGAACTCGCGCGCCATGTTCCAGCCGATAAGCGCCTCCACGCGTCCCTCGCGCCGGGTGGCGACGACGAAGCGGTCGCCGTCGGCATCACCCGCGAGCGCGTCGAGCTCCGCGTCGGGCCGCACCCGGCCGTGGACGAGGATCCGCGTGCCGAACAGCGTCGTCCAGAAGAACGGCTCGATGGGCAGGGATGCCGCGCCGGTCGCGATGGCACGGGCCACTGTCTGCGCCTGCAGGATCGCCGTCTGCTGGTGCGCGGTGCGTCGTGGGCGGCCGTCCGCCGGATCGGTCCAGGCCGCGACGTCCCCGACCGCGTGGATCCCGTCCGCCACCCGGCCATCGGCGTCGCACACCACGCCGTCCGCGATCTCGACGCCGGACCCGCGCAGCCAGTCCACGGCGGGGGTGCAGCCGAGGGCGCTCACGACCGTCGACGCGCCGACAGTGGTACCGTCGGCGAGCTGCGCGCCGGCGGCATCCACCGCGACGACGTGGGCACGGGTGCGCAGCTCGACACCGTTCTCACGCAGCAGACCGGCGATGCGCTCCGAGAGGCGCGGGCCGAGGGTGCCGAGCGACACCCCCTCGTCACGGGCGATCAGCGCCACCGCGCATCCCGCGGCGCGCGCCGCCGAGGCCACCTCGCAGCCGAGCACGCCCGCCCCGATGATCGCCACGCTGTCGCCGCGCGCGAGCCGCCCGCGCAGTCGGTGCGCGTCCTCGATCGTCCGCAGGGTCTGGGCCGCCGGGAACGGATGCCGCGCCACCGCGCCGGTGGCGATCACCAGCTCGTCGTAGGCGATGCGTTCGCGACCGACCGCCACTTGGCGCCGCCGCGGGTCCAGCCCTGTGGCGGGGCGGCCGAGGCGGAAGGTCGCGCCGAGCCCGGCGAGCTCGGCGCGGCCGCGGATCGGAGCGGCATCCCACTCCCCGGAGAGGACTTGCTTCGACATGGCCGGGCGGCTGTAGGGCGCGTGGCGTTCGCCGCCGAGGAGCGTGATGCGCCCGTCGAAGCCCTCGGCGCGCAGGCTCTCGGCGGTCGTCAGCCCCGCGAGCGAGGCGCCGACGATGAGCACGTGCGTCATCGGTCCGCCACCCGGATCGCCCGCGCGGGGCAGAGGGATGCCGCCCGCACGGCCGCCGCGACGTCGTCGTCCGCGGTCGGGTCGGCGTCGAGCACGACGACGATCCCGTCATCGTCCTGGTCGAAGAGCGTGCCCGCCACAAGGGCGCACTGGCCTGCGCCCACGCAGGCCGTGGTGTCGGCGAAGATCGTCATAAGAGCAATATTCGCCGATTCCGTGGCGCATTCCACGTGTATGTTGACGTCATGTCGGAGGATGTTGACGGCCGTGCCTGACGCCCGCGTCCGCGTCCGCGGACGCCACCCCACGCTCGAACAGCACGGCGTCGCGGCCGAGAGGTTCACGGACTTCGTCAGTCCGACGCTCGACCTGCACGGGGTGGACGTCGTCCTCCTCACCTTCGTACTGCGCGGCACCGGCTGCCACGTCCTCGACGAGACCGAGTATGCGATCACCGGCCCGTCGTTCGCCGTCACGCGCACGGGAGAGCGTCACGGGCTCATCACCGACGGCGATGCGCTCGAGGTCGTGAACGTCTACCTCGACGTCGACGCGCATCCGGTCCTGCCGCTGTCGCCGCCGCTGGACCGCGCCCTCGCCGCCCTCCTGCCCCTCGGCGACGCGCCCCGGGTGCGGCTTCCGCAGGTCGCGATCGACGACGTCGCGGCGACGCGCGCACTGCTCGAGCTGCTGGAGCGCGAGACCCTCCACCCGGGGCCGGGCACGGGCGACATCGTCGCCGGCCTGCGGCGGGCGCTGCTCGTCGAGTGCGCGCGGGCGATCACGGCCCACGGCTTCCTGCCTGCCCGCAGCACCCGCAGCCGCACCGACGTCGCCGTCGACGAGGTACGGGCGCACCTGGATCGCTCCTTCACCGAGAACCAGAGCCTCGCCGACCTGGCCGCCCTGGTGCACCTGGAGCGGACGTACCTCTCGCGCGCCTTCGCGACCTCCACCGGAGAGACGATCTCGGCGTACGTCGCGCGCCTGCGGATCGGCTACGCGGCCACCCTCCTGCGCACGACCGATCGCAGCATCGCCGACATCGGCGCCACGGCCGGCTTCCGCGACCTCTCCCACTTCGGTCGGACGTTCAAGCGCCTGCGCGGCGTCTCCCCCCGCGAGTACCGCCGCGCCCCGTAACACCCCCACGCCCGCGGCATCCGTTCACCGTGTTCACTTGCGCTGAACGTACGTGAAGCCGGGCGATCGGCGTACGTTCAGCGCAAGTGAACTGGTCACGCAGAGGGTCAGCTCGACTCCGCCGAGGACGGCGCCTCGCGCCAGACCCGCACATCCCACGGCGCGAGCTCGACCTCCGCGCCCGCCCGGTGCACCGTGTCATCCAGGACGGATGCTGCGTCCGCCGCGACCCGGACGGTGCGGGTCTGCGGCGACCAGTTGTGCACCACCCACACGCGACCCTGAGCGCCGGTCAGAGAGTGCGCGGTGACCGAGGCCGGGCGCCCCGTGAGGATCGCGGAGGCACCCGGGAGCGCAGACGCCACCGCCGCCTCGCGCCCGGATCCGCGGGCCGCGGCATCCGTCATGACGTCGGCCAGCGTCGCGCGGTCGAGGAGCGTGCCGACCGTCGTGATCGTGCCCGCACCGACCTCGCGGCGCGTGACCGCCGCCCATCGGCCGAACAGCGGATGCCGGTACCCCAGGACGACGGCGGCTCCGTCGGGCTCGAGCCCGTCGGCCCAGCCGTGCGCAGTGCCGACGAGCGCGCCGTCGCGTACGACCTCGGTCGGCTCGGCGAGCGCCCCGAACTCCCGGTAGCCGACCCCGGCCGCCGGTCCGACGATCGCGGGCGCCCGTACGGGGCGCATGCGGCCCTCGTCGTCGCCGTACCCGGTGCGGGGGCCGATCACGAGCCGTCCGCCGAGACGGGCGTACTCGACGAGCGTCTCGAGCGTCGGATCGGATGCCGCGATCAGCCCCGGCACGACCAGCACCGGGTATCGCCGCACAAGCTCGCCCGCGTCGGGCAGCTGCCGCTCGTTCACGAGTCCCACCTGCAGCCCCGCATCGACCGCCGCGCGTCCGAACGCGCCCACGATTCGCGCATACGAGCCGCGATCGGCATCGGAACCGCGCGCGAGCGGCGGCTCGAACGTCATCATCCACTCGCTGTCGTGCGCGTACACCAGGCCGACGTCGGCGTCGGGCTCGGCATCCGTCAGCCACGGCGCCGCCGCGGCGAACTGCCGGCCGATCGCGGCGACCTCGGAGTGGATGCGCCCGGGTTCCAGGTCGTGACCCAGGACGCCGCCCCAGTGCACCTCGGCGCCCGAGTGCAGCGTGTGCCAGTGCCAGTACGACACGAGCCGCGCCCCGCGCGCGACGAGCAGCCACGCCGCCTGGGCGAGCTGACCGTCGTACGGCGGACGGGTGAGCCAGGCGGGGCCGATGGAGGCGGCGCCGGTCTCGGTGACGAGGAACGGGCCCTGCCGCGACGCCCGCATGCGGTCGGCCATGAGCACGAACTGCGGCACGTCGTCGGCGTACCACTGGCCGCCCGCGCCCTCGCGCTCGAGGTCCATCGCGTCCTGGGCGAGGTAGTAGGCGTTGCCGCTGGCGATGTCGAGCCGCGCGCCGACGGCGACGTCGTCCATCGCCGGCCGCTGGTAGGCGATGCAGGTGGTGAGGAACGTGTCGTCGGCCACGAGCGGGCGGACCAGGTCGGCCTGCCAGCCGATGAAGTCCGCGGTCAGCTCGGCCTGGAACCGCCGCCAGGCGAGGTCGTAGGCGGGAGTGGTGTTGCCCGACGGCGCCCACAGCTCGTCCCACTCGGCGATGCGGTGCGACCAGTACGTCAGCCCCCACGCGCGGTTGAGCGTGTCGACATCGCCGTAGCGGTCCGCGACCCACTCGCGGAATCGCCCGACGACGTGCTCGTTGTGGATCAGATGCAGGCCGGCCTCGTTGTCGAGCTGCACGCCGATGACCGCCGGATGCCGGCCATGCCGGCCGATCACCGCGCGGATGACGCGCTCCGCGTAGCCGCGGAACAGCTCCGACGTGTAGTCCACCTCCTGGCGTCCGCCCCACGGCACGGTGCTGCCGTCCTTGCGCACGACCGCGAGCTCGGGGTGTGCCCGCGCGAGCCACGGCGGGACGGCGTAGGTGGGCGTGCCGAGGATCACGTCGATCCCGTGCGCGTGCGCCGCGTCGAGCACGGGCGTCAGCCACTCGAGATCGAACTCTCCGTCGCGCGGCTCCCACGTGGACCAGACCGATTCTCCGACGCGGATGCACGTGATGCCGGCATCCGTCATCAGGTGAAGGTCGGCCTCGAGCCGCGACGGGTCGGGCAGGTACTCGTTGTAGTACGCCGCCCCCAGGCGCGGTCCCCCGCGCCAGGCTTTCAGGCGATCGGATGCCGCGTCCACGGGTCAGCCCGCCACGCGCGTGATGCGCAGCGCCAGCGCCTCGCCCGCGGGCAGCTCGAGCGGTGCGGAGGCCCGATCGAAGGCATCGTTGCGCTGCACGTCGTCGAGCGTGAAGCGCCGGCCGACGGGCGTGATCGTCATGTTCCAGGTGTCGATGACGTCGACCTCGAACGTGTCGCCCGGCTCGGGGCGCTCTCCCGGGAACCCGATCGGCAGCCGGAAGTCCCACGTCGCCGGCGCCGACCGGCCGAGGTACTGCACGTACAGACGGCGCGGGATGCCGGCCACATACGCCGGGTCGTCCCACTTGTCGATCGGATCCAGCCCCGCACCCTCGACCTCTTCGAGGACGCGGCGAAGGAACGCCAGCCGCGCGGGCGATGCGCCCCGCATGGGCCCGCCCTCGACCATGTGGAGGCTCCCCGATGCCGTCACGAAGCTCTCGCCGTGCGAGGCGTAGCAGCCGGCGACCGTGGTGATCCAGAACTGATGCACCAGCTCCTCGGCGCTGAGGTGACCCCACCGGTCGGGGATGTCTCCCTCGTACTTGATCTCGTCGAGGACGACCGGCTTGCCATACACGTCGCGGTACAGGTTCGCGCGCCCGAAGTCCGTCGTGGCCGAGCCGTTCTGGAGGGACGCGTGGGTCACCCACGGCTGGTTGTTGTCGTACAGCTCGATCCAGTTGTGGATGGATCGCAGATGGTCGGAGGGGTCGATCTCGGCCAGCAGCGCGCCGGTGCGGTCCCAGCGCTCGGCTGGGCGCTCGAGCTGGTCGAACTCGTTGCAGAGCGACCACCACACGTGGGGATACGCGGCCAGTCGCGCCACGAGATAGCGGAGGTAGACGGCATCCTCCTCCTCGGTGAGCTCGTTGAGACCGAACTGGCCGCGGTCGTAGGCGTTGTAGACGAGCACGTCGGCCTGGATGCCGCGCTCACCCAGCACCTCGACAGCCCGGTCGAGGCGCTGGAAGAACTCGGGCACCGGCTTGGTCACGTCCCAGCGGCCGTCGGTCCTCTCGAACGGCATCAGGCGCGGGACGTGCTCGATGTAGCCACCACCCTGCGGGAAGACCATGAACCGGAACTTGTTGAAGCCGGCCTCGGCGATCGCGTCGACGGTCGACGAGAACAGCGGCTCGTCCTGGTGCAGCCAGTTGTACGCGGTCGCTCCGACCGGGCGGAACGGCGTGCCGTCGGCGTGCGCGAAGTGGAAGCGGTGAGCGACGCGGACCGGCCCGTGATCGGCGCCGCGTGAGACCTCGAACGCGCCTGTCCGGCCCGAGAGAGCGGCCTCCGCGCTCTCGCTCGTCCATGACCACTCCCCCTCGAGCTCGGGAGCGAAGCGGACACGGTAGGTCGTACCACCGTCCCAGAAACCGGGCACCGCGATATCGCCGGAATCGGCGTGCCGGAAGGTCACGGTGAGCGGGGCTTCCAGGCCGACGGAGAGAGCGGAAGGCGCCTCGAACGCCAGCTCCACGGGACGGTACAGCGAGTGGGACATCGTCATCCTTCCGAATCTACGGCGATCGTCACCGACTATTGAAACGTACCAAAGTCGTGCATAATCTGCAGGAGATGAATGAACATGCACCCTTCCGCAGTTGTTACCGGTAACACCCGGATACAGCACGCGGAGGGCGCTCACTCCACCGGACATTCCAGAAGCGGAGAAGACAATGAAGGTTTCTCGCAAGATCGCAGCCGGCGCCGCCGGCCTCCTCGCCGTCGGCCTGCTGGCCGGCTGCAGCTCGGCCGGCTCAGGTGCCGGCGACGCAGGAGAAGACGTGGCGCTCACCCTGTGGGCCCGAGGCAACTCGGTGCCCGACGATGTCGAGCAGATCCTCGCCGACCAGTTCCCGGACTACGACATCACCTTCGAGAACATCCCCGACATCGAAGACAAGCTGCGCGCGGCCCTGCGTTCGGGCAGCGGCCTGCCCGACGTCGTCATGATGGGCGGCAGCCTGCCGTCGTTCTTCACGGTGGCCGACGAGTTCGTCGACCTGTCCGACCAGGCCGCCGAGAGCGATGCCGTCGAGTGGGGCCTCGAACTCGGCCAGGCGCCCGACGATCGTCAGGTTGCGCTCCCCACCGACATCGGCCCGTGGGGCTTCTTCTATCGCGCCGACGTCCTCCAGTCGCTCGGCTACCCGACGGAGCCCGAAGAGGTCGCTGCAGCCATCGATTCGTGGGACGCCTAGCGCGAGCTCGCCACCGCGGCTGCCGGAGCCGGCAGCTTCGTGTGCGACCACGCCGGCCAGGTCTACCAGGCTCGCCTCGCGCAGGAGGGCTACGCCTACTTCGAGCAGGAGGACGGCGAGGACGTCAACATCGTCGACTCGCCCATCTCGCACGACGCGTTCGTCGAGACCGCCTCGCTGGCGCAGGACGGCCTGTGCGCGAACGCCGAGCCGTACACGCCCGAGTTCAACGCGGCCCTGACGCAGGAGGACATCGTCGGCTTCGTCGGGCCCGCGTGGGAGGACGGCCTGCTGAAATCCGCGGGCGAGCTGCAGTCCGGCAACTGGCGCGTGACGACGGTTCCGGGCGGACCGGCTGCGACCGGCGGAACGTTCGTGTCGGCGCTGTCGGCGAGCGAGCACCCCGAGGCCGCGGCGGAGCTGGCGGCGTTCATCGGCGGCACCGAGTTCCAGAAGATCGGCTACCTCGAGAAGGGCCTCTTCCCGGCGTCGACTGGCGTGGCAGCCGACCCCGAGGCCGCCTCGCCGCAGGAGTACTACGGCGGTCAGGACACGCTCGGCGCGCTCGCACAGACCGCCGAGGAGGCGCCGCTGGTCTACCAGGCACCCGACAGCGGGACGGTCGCCTCGCAGTTCTTCGTCGCGCTGAACGACCTCTCGTTCAACGACGACGACGCCGAGAAGGTGTACTCCTCGCTCGTCGAGAAGAACTCCGCAGAGTGACAGCGGCGGGGGCGGCCGCGCGCCGCCCCCGCCTTCCAGGGAGCATCATGACCTCGACCGCAACTTCGACGGCGACTCCGCCCTCGACGACACCGGCACCCGTGCCGCCATCCCGACGCCGTCGCCCGGCACTGCTCCGCTACTGGCGCGAGTACCTGGCGATCTCGCCGTTCTACATCCTGTTCGCCGTCTTCGGGCTCTTCCCCCTCGTGTTCGCCGTGTACCTGTCGATGGTCTCGTGGGACGGCCTCGGCGAGCCGGAATGGGTCGGCCTCGAACAGTTCGAGCGCCTGTTCAGCTCGGGAGAGTTCGCGGGAGCGCTGAGCAACACCGTGATCATCTTCGTGATCGCGCAGGTTCCGGTGATCCTCGCCTCGCTCGGCGCTGCGGCCCTGCTGAGCTCGCCGAAGCTGCGCGCCAAGGGCCTCTACCAGACCCTGTTCTTCCTGCCGCAGGTGACCTCGATCGTGGCGGTGGCCATCGTCTTCCAGTCGGTCTTCTCGAACGAGTACGGCATCATCAACGCGTTCCTCGAGGCGATCGGGTTGTCGGCTGTCCCCTGGATGACCACCGAGTGGGGCGTGCGGCTCGTGGTCGCCCTCATGATCTTCTGGCGCAGCTTCGGCTACTTCGTGGTGATCTTCCTCGCCGGCATCTCGTCGATCCCGCCCTCGCTGTACGAGGCCGCGCGCCTGGACGGCGCCGGCCCGTGGCGCATCCTCCGCTCCATCACGGTTCCGATGATCTGGCCGACGATCCTCTTCGTCGCCGTGACCGGCACGATCAGCGGCTTTCAGATCTTCACCGAGCCGCAGGTGCTCACCAACGGCCTCGGGGGCCCCGACAACTCCGTCGTGACGCTGATGTTCCTCCAGGTCGGCTACATGGGGGCGACGCTGCCTACAGTGCGACCCGACCTCGGCTTCGCGACCGCCATCGGCTGGGGCATCTTCGTCGTGCTGATCCTCCTGGCCATCCTCAACTCCCGCGTCATCGCCCGACGCCGAAACGAGATGTGATGAAGACCCCTCGTCGCGCCTGGCTGCAGCATCTGGTCCTGATCCCCGCCGCCGCGCTGTTCGCGTTCCCGTTCTACTGGCTGATCGTCATGTCGACCAGCACGACGTCCGACATCTTCTCGAGCCCTCCCCGGCTGATCCCCGGGCCCGAGCTCTTCGAGAACATCGGGCGGCTCTTCGAGAGCATCGACTTCGGCCAGGCGTTCCTCAACTCCGTCGTCGTCTCGGTGATCGCGACGCTGGTCACGGTGACGATCGCGGCGCTGTCCGGGTTCGTTTTCGCGATGTACCGGTTCCCGGGCCGCAACTGGCTCTTCGGCATCCTGCTCGCCACCATGACGCTGCCCACCGGTGTGATGCTCGTGCCGATGTTCCAGATCTATGTCGACCTCGGCTGGCTGAACACCTACCTGCCGCTCATCGTGCCGGGCGCTGCCAGCGCCTTCGGGATCTTCTGGATGCGGCAGGCCGCGCGCGAGGCCGTGCAGTACGAGGTGATCGAGGCGGCCCGCGTCGACGGCGCCGGCTTCCTCCGCGTGTTCTGGCACGTCGGGGTTCCCGCACTGCGTCCCGCGATCGCCGGGTTCACCGTCTTCCAGTTCATGTGGAACTGGAACGAGTACATGTGGCCGCTGCTGGTGCTCAACGACTCGGACCTGTACACGCTGCCCGTCGCGTTGCAGCAGCTGAACGGCAACTACGGCACCAGCGACTACCCCGTGGTGATGGTGGGGACGCTCCTGGCGACCCTCCCCCTGATCGTCGTCTTCCTCCTGTTCCGCAAGCAGGTCATGAGCAGCGCGACGTCCGGCGCGGTCAAAGGATGAGCGGCATCGACCCCGCCGCGCCCATCGACGCCGCTGCGGCGATAGACAGACACGCGGTCGTCGACCGGCATCGGATCCGCCGAACGCGGGTCGATGCGGAGGCACCGCTCACCGTGGGCAACGGCGAGTTCTGCTTCACCGCCGATGCCACAGGCCTGCAGACGTTCGCCGACTGGCACAGCCGCGCATCGGCGCGCGCCGATGCGCGGAGCGCGACGCCCCTGGGAACCCAGGCGCAGTGGGCGTTCCACTGGGCCCCCAATCCCGACGGGCTCACGCTCGACGACACGATGGTGCGCTTCGAGCGGCCCGACGGCTCGCCCGTCGACCACCCGACGACCTACGATTGGCGCCTGACCGAGGCCGATGCCCGTCGCCTGCAGCCGGCGGGCTACTACTACTGGGTGAACCCGCAGCGCCTTCACCTCGGCCGCGTCGCGTACGTGCTGCGGCGTCCGGTGACCGGCGAGCCCGTCTCCGATCCCGGCGAGATCACCGGCACCGCGCAGACGCTCGATCTGTGGAGCGGCCTGCTCGACAGCACATTCGCCCTCGGCGGGCTCCGCACGCGCACGCGCACCGCCGTGCACCCCGACCGCGACATCCTCGCCGTCTCCGCGTCGTCCGAGCTCTTCACCGCGGGCGCTGCGGCGCTGCGCATCTCGTTCGCCACCATCCAAGACACCTGGGAGGCCGACGAAGACTGGACCCGCCCCGGCGCCCACTCCACCGACGTCGAGGTCGGCGACGACGGCATCGTGCGCATCACCCGCCGCGTGGACGAGGCGGCGTACACCGTGCAGGTGCGGGCGAGCGGATGCCGCGTCTCGGCCTCCGCGCGGCATGCGATCGACCTCGTGCCCGAGGCGGACGACATCGAGCTCGTCGTCGAGTTCGCGCCCGAAGCATCCGATCTTCCCCTCCCCACCGCCGACGAGACCTTCGCGGCCGCCGCGGAGCACTGGCGTGCGTACTGGAGCGAGGGCGCCTTCGTCGACCTGTCGCGATCAGAAGACCCGCGTGCGCACGAGCTCGAGCGACGGATCGTCCTGTCGCAGTACCTGACCGCGATTCAGTGCGCCGGCTCGCTGCCGCCCCAGGAGAGCGGTCTGGTCTGCAACTCGTGGGGCGGCACGTTCCACCTCGAGATGCACTGGTGGCACGCCGCGCACTTCCCGATGTGGGGCCGGCCGGCGCTTCTCGAACGCAGTCTGGCGTGGTACCAGCGCATCCTGCCGGTCGCCCGCGAGAACGCGGACCGAAACGGCTACCCCGGCGCGCGCTGGCCCAAGCACGTCGGGCCGGAGGGGGTCGAGAGCCCCAACGAGATCGGACCTCTGCTGCTCTGGCAGCAGCCGCATCCCATCTCGTTCGCCGAGCTGGTGTACCAGGCTCGCCGCGAAGAAACCGGCGTGCTCGAGCAGTACGCGGAACTGGTCGATGAGACCGCCGAGTTCCTGGCCGGCTTCGTGTGGTGGCAGGACGGCACCGCTCACCTCGCGCCGCCGCTCATGCCGGCGCAGGAGCGCTACGAGGCCGCGACCACGTGGGATCCGACGTTCGAGCTCGCCTACGTGCTGTGGGCGCTGCAGACCGCGTGCGAGTGGCGGCGGCGGCAGGGCCGCGACGTACCCGAGGCATGGCGCCGCGCCGTCGACGGCATCGCGCCGCTCCCGATCGCCGGCGGCCGGTACGAGGCGGTGCGGGGGGCGACCGCCCTCATCGACCACCCGTCGCTCGTCGGTGCGTACGGCTTCGTTCCGCCGACGCGCCTCGTCGATCCCGACGTCATGGCCAGCACGCTCGACCACGTCCTCGAGGCGTGGGAGTGGAACTCGACCTGGGGGTGGGACTTCCCGCTACTGGCGATGTGCGCGACACGTCTGGGCCGCTTCGATACGGCATTCGACCTGCTGCTGACCGATCTGCCCCGCAATCGCTCGTTGTCGAACGGGCACAACTTCCAGGTGCCGAACCGGCTGCCGCTGTACCTGCCCGGTAACGGCGGTCTGCTCGCGGCGGTCGCGATGCTCGCGACCGACGACGACGGCGAACCGCGCCGCGGTCTGCCCGACGGGTGGAGGATCCGCGCCGAAGGCTTCGTGCCGCGGCCCTGACCCCCCGTCGACCCCCGATCTCGCCCCACGGAGACACCGAAATGATCGATGCGCAGGATCTCGCCGTCAGCGTCCGCCCGACCGCGAAAGGCGGCGCCCTCGTCGTCGCCCCCACCCACCGGGCCGGCGACTGGAACAGCCACGGCGTGGACTGCCCGTTCGTGTTCCGCAAGGACGGCAGGCTCGGCATGACGGTCGTGGGGTGGGACGGGCGCGGATATCAGACCGGGCTGGCGTGGCACGACGGGACGCGGTGGTCCGCGCCGCGGCTGGTGTTCCCCCGCGACCCGGGATCGGTCCACCGCCGGCACAACGCCGCGCTCACCTCGATCCTGCGCGACACCGACCTCTACGGTCCGGGTGAGCTCACAGCGATCGACGACTGGTACTACGGCACCTATCACGCGTACCCCGATGCCGGCTACGAAGAGGGCTCGGCCGTCATCGGATTCGTGCGCAGCCGCGACCTCGTCGAATGGGAAGAGGTCGGCGAGCTGCTGCGCCCCGAAGACGGCGGGTCATGGGAACGCGGCGGCCTCTACAAGTCCTACCTGCTGCGCCATGACGGCCGCTTCTGGCTCTTCTACAACGCGAAGGACCGGGCCAACGGTCGCTGGATCGAGCAGACCGGTGCGGCCGTGTCGGACGACCTCACGTCGTGGCAGCGCGTGTCGGATGCTCCGCTGCTGCCCGTCGGCGCTGCCGGCGCTCCCGACGACCGGTTCGCCTCCGACCCGTTCGTTCTGCGCGCTCCGGACGGAACGTGGCTGATGTTCTACTTCGGGCTGCGCGCGGGCGGCCCGGCGGTCGATCTGCTGGCCACCTCTCCCGACCTCGTCACCTGGACCAAGTCGCCGACCGTGCTGGTGGCACCCGGCGTGGCCGGCGCGATCGACGACCGGCACGCGCACAAGCCCGCGGTCATCCGCACCGGCGACCGCCTCGAGCACTACTACTGCGCGGTGCAGCGCCTCGGCACCCCCGTCGACATCGGCGGATACTCCCAGCCCGAGATGCGCGGCATCGCACGTGCCTGGTCGCCGGTGGTCGGAGCGCCGATGGACTCGGCCCCGGTGGGCCGGGCGGCAGCCGGCTGAGCGCCGCTCAGACGCCCCGCACCGCAAAGCCGGCGGTGCTCTCCCGGGCGATCAGCCGAGGCTGGAGCACGCGGTGCATCTGCGCGAGGGAACGTCCCTCCAGCGTCTCGAAGAGCATGTCGACGACCGTCGAGCCGACGTCCCGGTGGCGGCGGCTGATGCTGGTCAACGGGATCAGCGACGCCTCGGCGAACTCGTTGTCGTCGTAGCCCACGAGGGCCAGTTCCTCGGGAACGCGCACGCCGCGGGCCACGAGCTCCTGCAGCATCCCGAGCGCGAGCAGGTCGTTGACGGCGAAGATCCCCTGGGGCCGTTCGTTCGCGGGCCGCGCCGCGATCGCCGCTCCCGCCTCGCGTCCGACCGCGAGCGAGCGCTCGGCAACCGGGATCACTTCGAGGTCGACGCCGCGGGCGGCAGCTTCGGCACGCGCTCCGTCGAGTCGCGCGGCCACGTACACGACGTCGTCGGGCCCGCCGACGAACGCCAGGCGGCGGCATCCCCTCTCCGCGAGGTGGGCGACGGCCAAGCGCCCCCCGGCGACCTCATCGACGGACACCGACGGCTGCTCGGGCGACTGCGCGTGCTGGCCGACGAGGACGGTGGGCGTACCGCGACGGCGCAGCAGCGCGAGCCGCTCCTCGACCGGATGGTGCGAGGCGACCAGCAGGCCCCGCACATGATGCTGCGCGAAGGCGTCGAGGTACGCGTCCTCCTGCGCGGGATCCGCCTGAGAATCGGCGAGGAAGACGGAGAGGCCGAGCTCTGCTGCTCTGTGCTGCACGCTCTGAGCGATCTCGCCGAAGTGCGGATTGCCGATGTCGGCCGCGAGGTAGCCGATGACGGTGCTCACGCCCAGTCGCAGCTGGCGGCCCGCGTTGCTCGGCACGAAGCCGAGTGTTTCGATGGCGTCCGCCACGCGGCGGCCCATCGCCGCCGACAGCCTGTCGGGGTGGTTGAGGTAGTTCGACACCGTGCCGATCGAGACGCCCGCGAGCGCCGCGACGTCCCGGATGCCCGCCGGTGCCATCAGCGCCAGTCGTGCTCGGCGACGAAGCCGAGGCGTTCACGGATCTTGCGGGTGGACATCAGCGACTCGAACTCGCCGAGGTCTTCGGCGATCGGGGTGCCCGGGAACCAGCGCGCCGCGACCTCGCGCGAGGGCTGCGCGTTGCCGGAGCGGGGAGCGGCCACGTTGTACACCTCGAACCCCGGCTCCGCCGCCGCGAGCGCCCGCGCGACAGCCTCGGCGCCGTCGCGAGCGTCGATCCAGGAGCCGACGAGGTCGCGGCGGTAGTCCGGCTCTGCGGCGCGGTCGAACGTCGCGTACTCGTCGGCGCCGACGACGTTGGTGAAGCGAAGGGCGGTGATCGAGGTCTCGGGATGCCACCTGACCAGCTGGGCCGCGATCGCCTCCTCGGCCACCTTGCCGAGTCCGTACGTGTTGTTCGCGCTGGTGTAGGCCTCTTCGACCGGCAGCGAGGGCGGTGCCTCGTCGAACGGGAAGCCCATCGCGGTGATGCTCGAGGCGAGCACGATCGTGCGGATGCCTGCCCGGTGCGCGGCGAACAGGGCGTTGAACGACACGGTCATGTTGTTGTGGAAGGTCGCGGCATCCGGCACCAGGCCGTTCACCGGGATCGCCGCGAGGTGCACGAGCGCGTCGAGCCCGTCGTGGCGCGCGGTCACCGAGAGGAGCGCGTCGAGCGTCTGCCCGAAGTCGGTGAGGTCGACGCGGGTGAAGCCCATCCCGGGGGTTCCGGCGAGGTCGAACCCGATCACGTCGTGCCCGTCGGCCCGCAGTCGCTCCATCGCCGCGCGGCCGAGCTTGCCGCCGCTGCCTGTCACACCGATCGTCATCGAATCCTCCTCTGCCGCCCGGGTCGCGGCTCCCTCGACAGCGTACTTGAAACGTTTCGAAATCGGTGCCAAACTCCCATCTTGAAACGTTTCGCCACGCCCCGGCCACAGCGCAAGGAGACAACACGGATGTCCGTCACCGTCGACGCACCCCGCATCGAACACCACCGCGAACCCCTCGGGATCGGCGAGCCGATGCCGCGCCTCTCGTGGCGCGTCGCGTCTGCACCGTCCGGCTGGCGGCAGACCGCGTACTCCGTCGAGGTCGACCGCGGCGGCGACGTCACGACGTACGTCGTCGACTCGCCCGAGCAGGTGCTCGTGGACTGGCCGGCCGACCCGCTGCGCTCGCGCGAGATCGTCACGGTGCGCATAGCCGTCAGGGGTGCGGACGGCGCGTGGTCCGCGGCATCCGTCCCCACGGTTCTCGAAGCGGGACTGCTCGAGCCCGGCGACTGGTCTGCGCGCCCGGTCGGCGCCTTCCGCAACGAGAACCCGCACTCCGACGAGCGCCGGCCCTCACTCGTACGCCGCGCGTTCGAGGTGCGCGACGACATCGTGCGCGCACGGCTCTATGCGACCGCGCACGGCGTCTACGAGGCCGAGCTCAACGGCGAGCGTGTCGGCGCCGACACGCTCTCGCCCGGCTGGACGGTGTACGGCAGCCGGCTGCGGTACTACACGTACGACGTCACCGACCTGGTGCGCCCCGGCGTGAACGCTCTCGGCGCCTGGCTCGGCGACGGCTGGTATCGCGGCCGACTGGGCTGGCGCGGCGGCTTCCGCAACGTCTACGGCTACGACCAGTCCTTCCTCGGCCAGCTCGAGCTGACCTACGCCGACGGCAGTCGCGAGGTCGTGGCCACCGACGTGTCGTGGCGCTCCGCGCCGAGCCCCATCCTGCACAGCGGCCTCTACGACGGCGAGGACTACGACGCGCGCGCGGAGCAGCCCGGCTGGTCGACGGCGGACTTCGACGACGCCGGCTGGGAAGGGGTGCAGGAGCGCCATCGCGACCCCGCCACGCTGGTCGCGCCGACGGCTCCGCCGGTGCGCGCGACCCAGGAGCTGCGGCCGATCGCGGTGCTCACCGGCCCCAGCGGCTCACGCATCCTCGACTTCGGGCAGAACCTCGTCGGTCGCGTGCGCATCCGGGTCTCGGGCGACGCGGGCACCACGGTGACGCTGCGCACCGCCGAGGTGATGCAGGACGGCGAGATCTACACGCGACCGCTGCGCGCAGCGCGCTCGACCGACAACTACACGCTCGCCGGCCGCGACGTCGAGGAGTGGGAGCCGCGGTTCACCTTCCACGGCTTCCGCTACGTCGAGGTGACAGGGTGGCCCGGCGACCTCGACGCCGATGCGGCGGCCGGCGCACTCGTGGCGCGCGTGTACCACACCGACCTCGAGCGCACCGGCTGGTTCGAGTCGTCGGACCCCGCCCTCAACCGCCTGCACGAGAACGTCGTGTGGGGCATGCGCGGCAACTTCGTCGACATCCCGACCGACTGCCCGCAGCGCGACGAGCGCATCGGCTGGACGGGCGACATCCAGGTCTTCGGCCCCACGGCGTCGACGCTCTTCGACGTGTCGGGCATGCTCTCGGGCTGGCTCCGCGACGTCGCGATCGAGCAGCTCCCCGACGGCACGGTCCCCTGGTACGTGCCGGTGATCCCCGCGGTCGACAAGTGGACGCCGATGCGCCCCGGCGCCGCGTGGGGCGACGTCGCCACCCTGCTGCCCTGGACGCTGTACGAGCGCTTCGGCGACGCCGGCGTGCTGCGCGCGCAGTTCGACAGCGCGCGCCGCTGGGTCGATCTGCTCGAGCGCCTCTCCGGCCCCTCTCGGCTGTGGGACACCGGCTTCCAGCTGGGCGACTGGCTCGACCCGGCCGCCCCGCCGGACGACCCGGCCGATGCGCTCACCGACCGCTACCTCGTCGCGACGGCCTACTTCGCCAAGTCCGCGCGCACCGTCGCGCGCATGGCGGAGGTGCTGGGACTCGGCGACGAGCGCGCGCACTACGACACGCTCGCCGACGAGGTCGTGGCCGCCTTCGAGGGCGCCTACGTGAACGACGACGGCACCATGACCAGCGACGCGCAGACGGCCTACGCCCTCGGCCTGCGGTTCGACCTCATCACCGATCCGCAGAAGCGGGATGCCGCGGCGGCACGTCTCGCTCAGCTCGTGCACGAGGCGGGCAACCGCATCGCGACCGGCTTCGTGGGGACGCCGCTGGTCTCGGATGCCCTGAGCGCGGGCGGCCAAGTGCCGACCGCCTACGACCTGATCCTCGAGCGCGAGTGCCCGTCGTGGCTCTACCAGGTGGAGCAGGGCGCGACCACGGTCTGGGAGCGGTGGGACTCGCTGCTGCCCGACGGCACCGTCAACCCCGGCCAGATGACCTCGTTCAACCACTACGCGCTGGGCGCCGTCGCGGACTGGATGCACCGCGTCGTCGGCGGCCTCGCTCCCGACGCCCCCGGCTACCGGCGCATCCGCTTCGCCCCGCGCCCTGGCGGCGGACTCACCTCCGCCTCGGCCCGCCAGCTCACCGCCTACGGCGAGGCGGCGATCTCGTGGCGCATCGCAGAAGGGCAGCTGCACGTCGAGGTCCTGGTACCCGTCGGCGCCGAGGCGGTGCTCGACCTCGAGGGCTCTCCCGAGGAGACACTGAGCCCCGGCATCCACACCCGTGTCGTCGAGGTGCAGGTGGGGGTCGGCGCGCCCGTCTGATCCCGCCCGCGGACGCCACGTCCGCACCCTGACGCCTCCAAAGATGGCGGATGCCGCGGGCCGCGGCATCCGCCATCTTCATCGTTCGCGTGCGAAAGGCGGGGTCGACGATCGCACCACGCCGGACGGGCCCGCCGCCATTCGCGCCTCTGTGCACCGATCAGGTGTTTCTCGCCAGAACTAGGGCTGGCTTCACGGCCACAGAGTGAATATCCTTTCGTTAGCGAATCCGAATACACCCCTCGGATCGCCACGATCGGAGACCACCGTGCCCCTGACGCCCTACACCCGGCCCGCAGACGGCCAGGTGCGCCTGCTCACCAAGGTCGCGCGCATGTACCACGAGCGCGGCGTGCGCCAGGCCGACATCGCGGCCGCGCTCAATATCTCACAGGCGAAGGTCTCGCGTCTGCTCAAGCGCGCGGAATCCGTCGGCATCGTGCGGACGATCGTCACCGTCGCGCCAGGCGTCTACGCCGAGCTGGAAGAGCAGCTCGAGGAGAAGTACGGGCTCGCGGAGGCCGTGGTGGTCGACGTCGACCACGACGCCGACGAGGGCGAGCTGCTCGCGTCGCTCGGCGCCGGAGCGGCCGCCTACCTGGAGGCGACGCTCTCGGGCAGCGACCGGATCGGCGTCTCGTCGTGGAGTCAGACGATCCTCGCGATGGTCGACCGCATGCGCCCCTTCACCGTCCGCGGGGCGACGGAGGTGGTGCAGCTGCTGGGCGGCGTCGGCGCGCCCGAGGCGCAGAGCCACTCCAACCGCATCCTCGGCGAGCTGGCCCGCACACTCGGCGCCGAGCCGGTCTATGTGCAGGCGCCGGGCATCGTCGGCGACCCGGCGATCCGCGACAGCCTGCTGCGGGATCCGTCGATGCAGGAGGTCGCGCGCCACTGGAACGACCTCACGATGGCGATCATGGGCATCGGCAGCATCGAGCCGTCGGACGTGCTCGCCACGAGCGGCAATGCTTTCCCCGCCGAGGAGCGGCAGGCTCTCCTCGACGAGGGTGCCGTGGGCGACATCTGCCACCGCATCTTCCGAGGTGACGGCTCGCTCGTGCGCGGGGCGCTCGACGACCGCATCATCGCCATCACGGTGGAGAACCTGCGTCGCATCCCGCGCCGCGTCGGCATCGCCGGCGGCGAGCGCAAGCTCGAGGCTATCCACGGCGCCCTCGCCGGCGACTGGGTCACGACGCTCGTCACCGACCTCCGCTCCGCCGAGGCCCTCGCCGAGCGGTGAGCCCGGGGCCGGAGCGCACCGCCGCCGTCGGCGGGCTCGAGGCGTTTCGTCTCCGGGCGCTGGAGCGCCCTCCGCTCAACGACCGGTGCAAGCAGCCGGTCGATGAGCGAGCGAGACGTCACGCCCCATCCCGATCGTCGAGCGAGCGAGACGTCACGCCTCATCCCGGTCGTCGAGCGAGCGAGACGTCACGCCCCATCCCGGTCGTCGAGCGAGCGAGACATCACGCCCCATCCCGGTCGTCGAGCGAGCGAGACATCACGCCCCATCCCGGTCGTCGAGCGAGCGAGACATCACGCCTCACCCCGGTCGTCGAGCGAGCGAGACGTCACGCCCCTCCCGGTCGTCGAGCGAGCGAGACATCACGCCCCATCCCGGTCGTTGAGCGAGCGAGGAACGAGCGAGACGAAACGCCTCGAGCCCGGCGGAGACGTCGGGCTCGAGGCGTCAGCGGTCCGCGAGCGACGCGGCGAGGCGCTCGACACCCAGCCGCGGGCTGGTGAGCACCGGAACGTCGACCGAGACCGCATCGGCGGCGGAGGCCATGGAGGCCTGGGCGAGCACGACGACGTCGGCTTCAGCGGCGCCCCGCTCGATGGCGGCCGCGACGAGCCGGTCGTGCGTGGCGCGGTCACCGCTCGCGACCGCAGCGAAGGCGCCCTCGATGACCTCGCTCGAGAACTCGGGGCTCACTCCCGCGAGCGCGGCGCGCTCCTGCAGCAGTCCCAGCGTCGGCCGGCAGGTGGTCGGCAGCGTGGCGAGGACGCGCACCCGGCGTCCGGCCCGCACCGCGGCATCCGCCATCGCCTCGTCGACGCGCAGCACCGGCACCCCGGCCGCAGCGGCGGCAGGCGCGGCGAGCTCCGAGATCGACGAGCACGTGAACATGACCGCATCCGCTCCCCCGGCCGCAGCGGCGCGCACGAGGTCGTCCACTCGGGCGGGCACCGAGCCCGCCCGCTCCTGGTCACCCAGGTCGGCGACGATGCGGTCGTCGAGGTAGTTCACGATCGTCGCGTTCGGCAGGAACTCGGTGGCCAGTGCCCCGAACGGAGCGATGTTGACGGCTCCGGTGTGCAGGAACGCGATGCGGGGTGCGGACGAGGTCATGCGAACAAGCCTTCCAGCTTCTCAGCCCTTGAGGGCGCCGCCGGCCATGCCGGCCATGATCTTCTTGTTGAGCGTCAGGAACAGGATCAGCAGCACGACGATGTTGATGCTCACGGCCGCGAAGAGCGGTCCGTACTGCGTCGAGCCGTACTCGTCGCTCAGGCTCAGCAGGCCCACCTGGATGGTCGCGAGGTCGGGCCGCGTCGTGAAGGTCAGCGCGATGAGCAGGTCGTTCCACACGCTGAAGAACTGCACCAGCGCGATCGTGATGATCGAGTTCTTCATCATCGGGATGCCGATCACGAAGAACGATCGCAGCGGCCCCGACCCGTCGACGGTCGCCGCCTCGAAGATCTCGCGCGGAACCGACCGGAAGTAGGTCGCCATCAGGAACGTCGTCAGGGGCAGACCCATGACGGTGTAGGTGATGATGAGCGGCCACAGCGTGTCGGTGATGCCGATGCGGAAGTACGTGATGAACAGCGGCACGAGGATCATCTGCCCGGGCACCATGATGCCGGCGAGGATGTAGAGGAGGACCCCGTTGCGGCCCTTCCAGATCATCACCTCGAGCGCGTAGCCCGCGGCGACGCCGATGAAGACGATGAGCAGCACCGACGGGATCGTCACCAGCACGCTGTTGAGCCAGTTGCGCGCCACGTTGCCGTTCGTCAGTGCGGTGACGTAGTTGTCGAAGTTCCACGTCTCGGGCAGCGACAGCGCGGGGTTGGAGAGGAACTCGGACTGCGTCTTGAACGAGCCCAGCACCATCCAGACCTGCGGATACAGCACCACGATCATGAGGACCGCGACGAGGATCCACACCGGCAACCGGCGCAGGGCCTTCACGAGGCCGCGCCGCGCGCGGCTCGGCCCGGGCCTGCGGACCGTGGGGGTGGCGACCGTGTAGGCGGTGTCAGTCTGGGTCAGAGTCATTGTCAGACCTCCGCCTTGCGACGCGACGATCGGAAGATCGCGAGGGTGAACACGAGGCAGAGCGCCGTGAGGATCACGGCGATGGTGGAGCCGTAGCCGTACTCGGCGTACTCGAACGCCGTGCGGTACATGTACAGCGTCATCGGCGCGGTCGAAGTGCCGGGCCCGCCGCCGTTGAGGGCGAGCAGGCTGTCGAAGACCTTGAGGGTGGCGTTGAGGCTGAAGATGATCGACGACAGCAGGATCGGCAGCGACAGCGGCACCACGATGTGCCGGACCAGCTTGAACCCGTTGGCTCCGTCGAGCCGGGCCGACTCGATGACCTCCTCGGGGATGTCGAGCAGGCCGGCATAGAGGAGCACGGCGTAGAAGCCCATCGAGCTCCACAGCGTCATCGCGATCGCCGTGGTCATCGTGCCGACGGTCGACGCCAGCACCTCGACGCTCTCACCGCCGAAGAAGTTGATGATGTCGTTGATCGGGCCCTGGTTGTCGCCGACGGCGACGAAGCTGCGGAACAGCATGGCCACCGCCACGGTCGGCAGCACGGTCGGGAAGAAGACGAGCGTCCGCACCAGGGTGGAGCCCTTGCGGAGGACGAAGACGTAGAGGAGAGCCAGCGCGTAGCCCAGGGCGACCTGGAGGGCGGTGGCCACGATCGCGAAGAAGACGCTCACCCACATCGACTGGAGAGCGGCCGGATCGGTGAAGAAGGTGGTGAAGTTCTGCAGCCCCACCCACTCGAAGCCGCGCAGCGAGTTGCCCTCGAAGAACGAGAGGCCGAGGGACCAGCCCACCGGCACCACCTTGAGCAGGGTGTACAGCACGAGGGCCGGTGCCAGCAGGATGAAGATCGTCTTCCGATCTCCGAAGATCGAGTTCATCTGCGAACTGCTTTCTGTCGTGAGCCGGCTCCCCGGGCGACCGCCCGGGGAGCCGGTGCGGGGTCTCAGCCGTTGGCGTCGATGCTCGCCTGCAGCTGGGCCATGTAGTCCTCGGCGGTCATCTGGCCGGTCGTGAGCAGGGTCGCGTTGGTCGACGCCAGCGAGTTGCTCTTCGAGTCCATCAGGGCCTCGAACCACAGTACGGTCTCGTCGATGCCCGCGATCCGCTCCTGGATCTCGGCCGTGTTCTCGGAGATGTCGGTGACGTCGCCGTTGACCTTGAAGCCCGAGATGACGCCGGCATCCTGCAGCGCCTGCTGACCGTAGTTCTCCGCGATGCAGCTCACCCAGTCGACGACCTTCGGACCGAACTGCTCGGCGTCGATGATCATCGGAGCGCCCGCGTTCGCCGCGTACTGGTCGATCGAGCCCTTGCCGCCGTCGACCTCGGGGAACGGCATGAAGCCGACGTTCTCGCCGCCGATCTCATTGCGTTCTGGGTCGTTGATCGCGCTCAGCAGCCACGAGCCGTCGTACGTCATCGCGGCCTGACCGGTCAGGAACATGTTCGACGAGGTGTCGCCGTCGCGGGTCGAGAAGCCTTCGCCGAAGTAGCCGGCCTCGGCGAAGTCGGCGAGCGCCTGTGCGCCGGCGACGTACTCGGGGTCGGTGAGCTTGGCGTCGCCGTCGCGGACGGCGGCCATCGCTTCGGGCCCGACGTTGCGGAAGATGTACATGCCCATGATGCGGGTGAGCGGCCAGCCGTTGGCGCCCGCCTCGGTCATCGGGACGACACCGGCGCCGGCCAGCGTGTCGGCGGCGTCTACGAGGTCGTCCCAGGTCTGGGGCTCTTCGATGCCGTTGTCGGCGAGGATCTCCTTGTTGTAGAAGATGCCCTCGATGTTGTACTGGTACGGCATCGAGAACATGCCGCCGTAGACCTGCTCGACGGTGGAGGCGGCGGCCGGCAGCACGTTGTCCCAGGTGCCGGCGTCTTCGAGGGCTGCCTTGAGGTCGCCGACCAGACCGGCCGCATTGAGGTCGCCGTCGGGACGGATGAGCGCCGTGCCCGCGATCGTATGGGTCGGCAGCGCGCCCTGGCTGGCCAGCAGCGTGACCTTCTGGACCGTGTCGGCCTGCGCCACCTTCTGGTGCTCCAGCGGCAGCGCCTCGTTCTCGGCCTCGCAGGCGCCCTCGGAGAGCGCGGTGAGCTGCTCCTCGAGAACGGGGTTCTCGTTCGCCGTCATCACGGTGAACGTTTCGGGATCGGTGCCGCCGGCGCCGGAGCCGCCCTCCGAGGAGCCGGTGTCGGTGTCGGCACCGCCGCCGGCGCAGGCTGCCAGCGGCAGCACCGCCGCGAGTGCGATCCCCAGCGCCGCGATACGGCGACGGTTGCTGCGTGTGTTCATAGCGTCCTCCTTGACGACGACCATGCGGGTGAAAGGTACGAGCACGACAGTAGGCACGATTTCGATGTGTGTCAACAGTCAGTACTGAAATTCTATTCACTTTGACACGATTCAGGGGTTAGACTGCATTTCCATGCAGCGTTGCGAGAACTTTCAACACTGCCTGATCTGACCCGCACCGAACCTGGCTTGCCGCGATGCCGCAGCGAGCACGAGACTGAACGCCACTCGGAAGGAACTGCCATGACCGCCACGACCGCGACCCGGGCTCACGCCCGGCTGCGACCCCTCGGCGCCGACAGTGCGCGCTGGGCGAGCGGCTTCTGGGGAGACATCCACGATCGCACGCGCGACGTGACGATCCCCCAGATCTGGTCCTCCCTGAGCGACCCCGCCATCAGCGCCGGTCTCACGAACTTCCGCATCGCCGCAGGCCTCGAGAGCGGCGAGCATGCCGGTCCGCCGTTCATGGACGGCGACTTCTACAAGTGGCTCGAGGCCGCCATCGCCCGCCTCGAGACCGACCCCGACCCTGAGCTCGCGGCCCGCATCGAGCAGATCGCGCAGCTGATCGCCTCGGTGCAGCGCGACGACGGGTACCTGCACACGCCGACGATCATCTCGAGCCGCAACCACGAAGACGCGATCGCCCTCGCCGACCGCTTCAACTTCGAGACCTACAACCTCGGTCACCTCATCACCGCCGGCGTGCGCCACTACGAGGTGACGGGGTCGACCACCCTGCTGGATGCCGCGCGCAAGGCCGCCGGCTTCCTCGAGGACCTCGCCACGAACAAGCCGCGGGAACTCGCCCGCAGCGCCATCTGCCCGTCCCATTACATGGCCGTCATCGACCTCTACCGTGCGACCGGCGATGAGCAGTACCTGCGTCTGTCGGAGGCGTTCATCCGGGTGCGCGACGACTTCGAGGGCGGCGACGACAACCAGGACCGCCTTCCGGTGCGCGAGCAGACCGTCGTCGCGGGGCACGCGGTGCGCGCCAATTACCTGTACGCCGGTCTCGCCGACCTCATCGCCGAGAACGGCGACCAGGAGCTGGAGGCAGTGCTCGAGCGACTGTGGCACGACGTCGTCGACACCAAGCTCTACATCACGGGCGGAGCGGGAGCGCTGTACGACGGAGCGTCGCCCGACGGCTCGCCGTGGCAGGACCAGATCAGCCGCGTGCACCAGGCCTACGGCCGCTCGTACCAGCTGCCGCACACCACCGCGCACAACGAGTCGTGCGCGAACATCGGCCTCATCCTGTGGAGCGAGCGGATGCTGTCGCTCACGGGCGACGCCAAGTACGCCGACGTCATCGAGCAGGTGGCCTTCAACAGCCTGCTCTCGAGCATCAGCCTCGCCGGCTCGGAGTACTTCTACACGAACCCGCTGCGCCAGGTGCGCGACCTTCCCTTCGCGCTCCGCCGCCCGGGCGATACGGCCCTCCACCCGACGCCGCCGCCCCCGCCGTCCGACGAGCGGCTGCGCGAGCCGTACCTCAGCTGCTTCTGCTGCCCGCCGAACATCGCGCGCACCCTGGCGCGGTTCCACGAGCGCGCGGCATCCGTCGGCGAGGAAGGACTGTACGTCCACCTGTACGGCGGCAGTGCGCTCGACGTCACGACCGAGGACGGCGGCCGGCTCGCCCTGCGCGAGGACAGCGACTACCCCTGGAGCGAGAGGATCGCCTTCACTGTCACGGACGCTTCGGGCCGCGGCATCCCGCTCCACCTGCGCATCCCCGGCTGGTCGTCGGGCGCGATCCTCACCGTCAACGGTGAGCGGGTGGCGGCGAGCGCGCCCGGCACCTACACCCGTATCGAGCGCGAGTGGCAGCAGGGCGACCTCATCGAGCTGACGCTGCCGATGCCGGTCCGGGTGCTCCGCGCCCACCGCCTCGCCGAAGAGGCGACCAACCAGGTCGCGGTGCGACGCGGTCCCGTCGTGTACTGCGTGGAGAGCGCCGATCTGGCCGACGGCGTCGTGCTCGAGCAGGTCGCGCTCCGCCGAGGCGCAAGGTTCACGCCGGCCGAGACGGTGATCGCCGGCCACCGCGTCGTCGCACTCGAGACCGAGGCGGTGGTGCTGCCCGGCACCGCCGAGACCGCGCTCTACGACGACGTCGCCGACGCCGATCTCGCCACCGCGCCCGTGCGGCTCGCCCCTTATTTCGCATGGGGCAACCGCGGCGCCGGCGAGATGTCGGTCTGGCTCCCCCTGGTGTGGTGACGCGCATGTCTGTTCAGCACGTCACCGCGACCTACGTCATCGAGACCTCGCTGCCGCTGCAGCACGCCGCCGAGGTGCTCGCCGGCGAGCAGTCCACCGGCACCTTCGTCCGCGTCGAGCGCGAGTCCGACGACCTGCGTGCACGCTTCGCCGCCCAGGTCGAGTCGATCGAAGAGCTCCCCCTCACCGGCGCGTCGCCCCTTCCCGGATCCGTCGGCGATCCGGCGCTCCGCCGCCGCGCCCGGCTGCGGCTGCGGTTCCCGCTCGACAACTTCGGCCCCTCGCTGCCGAACCTCCTGGCGGCGGTCGCGGGCAACCTGTTCGAGATCAAAGAGCTGTCGGCCATCCGTCTCATCGACCTCGAGCTTCCGCCGGCGTTCGCCGAGCGCTACCCTGGTCCGGCCTTCGGCGTCGAGGGCACGCGGCGGCTGATGGGCCGTCCTGACGGCGCGATGATCGGCACCATCGTCAAACCCAGCATCGGGCTCTCGCCGGCCGAGCTCGCCGAGGTGGTGTCGCAGCTCGCCGAGGCCGGCATCGACTTCATCAAGGACGACGAGCTGCAGGGCAACGGGCCCAGCGCCCCGCTCGCCGAGCGGGTCGCCGCGGTCATGCCGGTGCTCGAGCGCTACGCCGACCGCACCGGCCGCAAGCCCATGTACGCGTTCAACATCACCGACGACATCGGGCGCCTCGAGGCGAACCACGACCTCGTCGTCGGCGCGGGCGGAACGTGCGTGATGGCGTGCGTGAACCTGATCGGCCTGCCGGGTCTGGAGTTCCTCCGTCGCCACAGCGACGTTCCGATCCACGGGCACCGCGCGATGTTCGGCTCGTTCGGGCGCTCCGAGCAGGTCGGGATAGGGTTCCGGGCGTGGCAGAAGCTCGCGCGCCTCGCCGGCGCCGACCACCTGCACACCAACGGCATCAGCAACAAGTTCTACGAGACGGACGACCAGGTGCTCGACTCCATCGCGGCGGTGCGCGAGCCGCTCCTCGGCCTCACGCCGACGCTTCCGGTGCTGTCGTCGGGACAATGGGGCGGCCTCGCCCACGCCACCTACGCCGCGGTCGGCACCACCGACCTGCTCGTGCTCGCCGGCGGCGGCATCCACGGTCATCCGGACGGTGCGGCCGCCGGGGTGGCGAGCATGCGCGAGGCGTGGGCGTCGGCCGCGCGCGGCGAGAGCGCGGACCACGCCTTCGAGAACTCCGCCGCGCTGCGCCGGGCGGCGGAGCTGTTCGGCCCCGTCCGTGTCTAGGGCGCGCGTCGCCTTCTACGGCGACGACTTCACCGGCAGCGTCGACGCGCTGCTGCAGTTCGCGCGGCGCGGGTGGACCGGGCGCCTCTTCACGGGGCTTCCGGATGCCGCGACACTGCGTCGCGCGGCGGACGAGGTCGACGTGATCGGCGTGGCCGGCATCTCGCGGTCCCTCGCGCCGGCGGACATGGACGACGAGCTCCGACCGGTGTTCGCCGCCTTCGCGGACCTCGAGCCGCAGCTCGTGCAGTACAAGGCCTGCTCGACCGCGGACTCCGCACCGCACGTCGGCAGCCTGGGCCGGGTCGTCGAGCTCGCTCGCGAGGTCTTCGGCGACCGCGCCGTGCCGATGCTCTTCGCCCAGCCGGATTTCGGCCGCTACACGCTCTTCGGCCAGCACTTCGCCGCCGAGCGAGGCACCGTGTACCGGCTCGACCGGCAGCCGACGATGTCGCAGCACCCCTCGACTCCTATGACCGAGGCCGACCTCGCCGTGCACGTCGGCCGCCAGACGGAGCTTCCGATCGGCGCGGTGCCGCTGGTCGAGTTCGACGGCCTCGCGGCGCGGCTTCAGGACGCGACCGAAGCCGGCCTCGTGCTCGACACCCTCACCGACGAGCACCTCGTCACCATCGGCGAGGCGCTCGGCGCGCTCCCCGCACCGGTGTTCGCAATCGGCTCGGGCGGGCTGTCCCATGGCGTCGCCGCCGCTGCGCCGGGGGACGCCCCGGCGCTGCCCACGTCGACCGCCGCGCAGGGCCCGGTGCTGGTCGTGTCGGGCAGCCGCTCCGCGCAGACACGACGGCAGGCGGATGCCGCAGCCGCCGCGGGCTGGCTGGTCCGCCCGCTTCCGCTCGACGGCGCAGTGCCGGCGTCCGTGTCCTCCGAGGTCGTCGAGGCGCTGCGGGCAGGCCGCGGGGTCGTGCTGACCTCCGACGACGCCGACACTGCAACCTCGGGCGCGAGGCCGGTGCTGGAGGCGATCGCCGAGGCCGCGGCATCCGTGATCTCCACCGTCGCGCGCGACGGCGCGGCGCGGCGCGTGATCGTCTGCGGCGGCGATACGTCGAGCCGTGTGACCCGCCTGCTCGGGGTCGAGTCCCTGTCGATCGCGGCGAACCCGTGGGGCAACGTCGTGCTGCTGAGCGCCCATGCCGAGGACCCGGCGATCGACGGGCTCGAACTGCTGCTCAAGGGCGGCCAGGTCGGGGCCGACTCGCTCTTCATCGACGTGGCGGCGCTGGGCTCCTGACCCGGCCGCTAGGTTGGATCGCCGTGAGCCGCTTCTCCATCGTCCCCTCCTCATACGTCTATCTCCGCCGGGGCGGAGCCGTGCTGCTGCAGCTGCGGCACAACACCGGGTACATGGACGGATGCTGGGCGGCCGGTGCGGCCGGCCACGTCGAGCTCGGCGAGACCGCCGTCGCGGCCGCGATCCGCGAAGCGCGCGAGGAGCTGGGTCTCATGCTCGCGCCGGAGGCCCTCTCGGCCATCGCGGTGATGCAGCGCACCGACGGGACCGACAACCCGATCGAGCAGCGCGTGGACTGGTTCTTCGTGTGCGACGACTGGGCCGGCGAGCCGCAGATCCTCGAGCCCCGCAAGTGCGCCGAGATCGCGTGGTTCGACCTCGACGCGCTGCCCGAGCGGATGCCGGAGTACGAGCGGGAGGCGCTCGTCGCGCTTCGCGACGGCGCTGGCGCGACACTGCTGAGCCGCGGGTTCTAGAACGTCTATTCGAATGTCGGAGGCTGATGCCACGATGAAGTATGAGCTTCTTCTCCGACATGCAGGCGGCGCTCGAAGAGCTGCGTGCGGTAATCGGAGACGATATCGAGTCGGGTGAGGTCGCTGCGGCGGTGCAGCGACTGACCGATGACGGTGTCATCACGTTGATCGAGCAGGCGACCGTGCTGGTGCGGGGCGGCGAGTCGCTGCGTATCGCCGGGTCGGGCGTGGTCGCCGCGCGGTCGACCCGGGATGCCGGTCACGGCGGACTGGCGCAGACGCGCGGGCACCGCTCCCCCGTGTCGCTGATCCAGGACCTCACCGGCACCACCCGGGCTGACGCGGCCAAGCAGGTGCGGCTCGGCGAAGCGCTCGCTGAGAACGTGCCGGCCCTCGCGGGTGACCTGATCGACCGAGGAACGGGTGCCGTGGGCGCGGCGAGTGAGCCGGTCGCGGCGCCGACGCCGGTCCGGGCCCGGCCCTGGCACGCCGCGCTCGGCGACGCGCTGATGACAGGGAAGCTGACCTCTGCGCAGCACGACGCGATCTACCGCGGACTCGGCGCGCCACCCCTGCTCTCGGCCGGCGATGACGGCGGCCTCGAGGCGTCCGAAGCCTCCTCGATCTCCGCGGATGTCACCGCCGCGTGGGAGACCGCGGCCGGCCAGCTGATCGACGAGGCCGCCCTGCGGACGGTGGAAGAGCTCGGCTCTGCTGCGCGCAGCATCCGCGACGTGCTCGACCCGGTCGGCGCGGACCGCCGCTTCGAGGAGAGGTTCCACGGCAGATCATTCCGGACCTGGACCGACCGCGACGGCACACGCCGGGGAGCCTTCCAGTTCGAAGACGAGGGAGGCGCGTGGATCGAGGCCATCATCGGCACCGCGTTGCGCCCCCGCCGCGGCGGCCCCCGGTTCGTCGACTCCGATGAACGCACGCGCGCCGCCGACCTCGTCGCCGATCCGCGCAGCAACGACCAGCTCGCCTACGACCTGATCATCGACGTACTGCGTGCGGGCGCGCTCGCCGACGCCCCCACCGTGTTCGGCACCCGCCAGCCGGGCATCCGGATCGTCAGCACGACCACCGCTCACCGCGACGCGGTCGACGGTCGACCGGCTGTCGCGCTCCTGGAAGACTCCGGTACGTCGGTACCTGGCTGGCTCGTCGCCCAGCACGCCTGCAGCGTCGGCACCCGGGCGGTCATCCACGACGAGCACGGAAACCCCCTCGACCTCGGCCGTGAGGCCCGCCTGTACTCGCCGAAGCAGCGCATCGCCCTCGCGATCCGCGACGGCGGCTGCCGCTGGACCGGCTGCGATCGGCCGGCGTCTTACTGCGAAGCCCACCACATCGATCACTGGCACCGAGACCACGGCAAGACCGACATCGACCGCGGCATCCTGCTGTGCCGCTTCCACCACATGCAGCTCCACCACGGCGGATGGCGCATCACTCGCCACGGCGACGGAGACTTCCTCCTTCATCCCCCCGACGACACCCCACCGCTCGCGCTCGTCCCGCGCCTCGCCCGCCGCTACGCCTTCGGCGACCTCCAGCCCCCACCGCGAAGATTCCGCCCCGCCGCGTGACCGGCGGGATGAGGGATGGCCGCCACCCCGCCGCGTGACCGGCGGGATGAAGTACCCGTTTCGGAATCCGGAGCGGTCTGTCATGCTGTCTCCCACCGCACATTGGAAGTCGTCATGAAGCGGTCATCGAAGGACTCGGCGAAGGCGCCAGCGCCGCCTTACACGCGCACATTCGCCGGCGTTCTCGGTGGTCTCGCGGGGCTCGTGGTGCTCAGCGCGATAGCGGGCCTGCTGGTGGTCGCTCCGCTCGCACCTGTCCTCGCGATCTCAGGACACGCGGCGAGCACAGCGGTCTCGCTGTTCGACGGCATGCCGAGCTACCTCGCGATCGATCGGCTCATGCTGCCGACGACGATCTACGCGCGCGACCCGGCGAGCGGGCAGGACGTCGAGCTGACGTCTTTCTACGACCAGAATCGCGTTCCGGTCACGTTCGATGAGGTCGCGCCCGTCATGTACGACGCGATCCTGGCCTCTGAGGATCCCCGCTACTACCAGCACGGCGGCATCGACATCGTCGGCACGACCCGCGCTCTCATCAAGAACGCTCAGGGCGGTGCGACCCAGGGCGGCTCCTCGATCAGCCAGCAGTACGTGAAGAACGTGCTGGTGCAGCGCTGCGAGCGGGACGCCGTCGCGACCGAGACCCAGTCTCGCGACGAGGTGCTGCGGGACTGCTGGCACGACGCCACTCAGGCGAGCGGTGTCGAGGGCTATCAGCGCAAGCTCCAGGAGATCCGCTACGCCGTGCAGGTCGAGCAGAAGTACTCCAAGAACGACATCCTGCTGGGGTATCTGAACATCGCGAACTTCGGCGGCACGACCTACGGCATCGAAGCCGCAGCCCGCTACTACTTCAGCACCACGTCGGCGGGGCTCACGCTGACCCAGGCGGCGACGCTCGCAGGCATCGTGCAGAATCCCAACACGTTCCGCATCGACCGGACCAGCGGGTCGATCACCGGCGCCGATGGGACCACCTACAACAAGGCCGCCGACGGCTCGATCGACGATGTGACGCCCGGCACGCTCGCAGGACTGGATTCGCTCCTCGCCGACGGCACCATCACGCCGGAGCAGCACCTCGCGGCCGGCGATGCCTACAGTGCCACCAAAGGACGCCAGCTCTACGTGCTCGACCGGATGCGCGAGGACGGGCGCATCACCGTCGATCAGTACGTCGCGGCGGCGATCGAGCCGATCGCTCCCGCGGTGCAGCCCGCACATGTCGGGTGCGTGGCGACGTCCGCGCCCTTCTTCTGTCAGTACGTGGTGAACACCGTGCGCTCCGACCCGGACTACGCGGCGGCTTTCGGTGAGACCGAGCAGGAGCGACAGCAGTCGCTGACGCGCGAGGGCCTCAACATCTACACGACGCTGGACTGGCAGCTGCAGAACGCGTCGCAGGACGCCATGCGGCGCTACGCGCCCGAGACCGTGGCGGGCATGGACTTCGGGTCGGCATCGGTCAGCATCGAAGCCACCACCGGGCGCATCCTCGCGATCAGCCAGAACAACAGGTTCACGGAGGACCGCGACCTCGCCGCCACCGATCCGGTCTACACGTCGCTCGTGTACGCCGGCGACCTCGAGCACGGGGTCTCCAAAGGGTTCGCGACCGGATCCACGTTCAAGCTGTTCACCCTCGTCGACTGGCTCGAGAAGGGGCACTCGCTGTCCGAGAGCGTCAACGGAAGGCTGCGCGCGATCCCCCGCCTGCAGGACCGCTGCGAGGGCACGTGGATCAACCGCGAGAACCACGTCGTGCGCAACTTCGGGGGCGTTCCCGGCTACACCGGAACGCCGATGCAGTTCACCGCGCAGTCGTTGAACAGCGGCTTCCTCGCGATGGCGGAGAAGCTCGACCTCTGCGACATCGAAGACGTCACGGCGCGGCTGGGCGTGACACGCGGGACCGGCGAGCCGGTGGACATCGACGGCTCCGCGGCGATCATCGGAACCAACAACATCGCACCGGTCGCGCTGGCCTCGGCGTTCGCCGCGGTCGCCAACGATGGCGTCTCCTGCGTGCCGCGCGCGATCGAGCGTGTGGTCAATGCGGACGGCAAGGAGCTTCCCGTGCCCGGCGACCGGTGCACGCGGGCGATCAGCCCTGAAGTAGCCGCCGCGGCGGCGTTCGCGCTGCAGGGCGTCATGCGGCCCGGCGGCACCGGGTCGGGCGCCAACCCGAACGACGGCACGCCGATGATGGGCAAGACCGGCACGCACGAGCAGATCCAGACGTGGCTGGTCCAGTCCAGCACGCGGGTGACCACCGCCGTCTGGGTGGGCAACGCCAACGGAGAAGGCGACGTCTTCCGTGTCTCGCACAACGGCCGCGTGCTGTCGACGATCCGCCTGCCGATGAGCCGTGACATCCAAGCCACCGCCAACCAGCTCTACCCCGCCGGCGCGTTCCCCGCACCACCCGCCGAGCTGGTCGGCCGCCCGCGCGCCCCGGATTGACCCACCGGGTCGCCGGGTCCACGACGGTCTCCGCGACTCAGCGCGCCGCCAGCCGCACACTCCACACGGTGCGCTCGCGGGGCACGCGGTACTGCTCAGGCAGCGCGGGACCCACGGATGCCGATCCCAGCCCCTGCTGCGCATGATCGATGTTGAGCCACACGCGGCCCGAGTCCGCAAGCTCATGCGGCTTGGTCGCCCGATCGAGGTCGTGCGATGTCCAGCGGCGGGCGGTGAAGTCGAATTCAGGCCGACCCTCGACTCTCAGCGTCGGCGCGCCGGGCGCCGAGACCTCCAGCCAACGCGTCTGCACGTGGTTGCCGTTCTCCTGCGGCACCGGGTAGGGCACCTGCAGGTCGTCGATCGGCCGCTCGAAACGCCCCACGCGGGATCCTTCGAACGAGTCGACGTACGTCTCTCCGGGTCCACGGCCGAACCACTTCACGCGCTCCGTCACCCCTGGCAGACCGAAGAGCAGACCGAGCCGCGGTACCAGGATGTCGCGGTGCATGTACGGGGTGTTCGTCCACGGTCCGACGAAATCGGCGTCGACATCGAGGAGCAGCCCGTCGCCGTCCACGGTCCAGGTCATCGTCCACTCGACGCCGTGCGGATGCGTCCGCGGCGCTGTGCGCCCGGACACCCGCAGCCACCCCTCGCCGCCGTCGAGCTCGTCGACCCGGTGCAGCAGCCGATGCAGCTGGGTCTTGCGCCACACCGACGCGAGGTCGTTGAGGTCGCCCTGGCCGTGGTCGTTCTCGGTGGGCGCTCGGTAGAGGTCGAGCACCGGCCCCTCGATCTCGAGCTCGCCGAGCCGGACGAGCCGGCCGGTCGCCGCATCGAAGACGCCGGGGCCCACCTCCACGGTCGCGTTCGCGACGAGTGGACGCGCGAGGTCCGCCCGCCGGGTGTCGGCGACCGCATCCTGGGTGGTGTCTCCGGCTGCGCGCCGAGTGGTGGCGTCGGCCCCACCCGACGACGCGATCGCGCTGGCGCTCGCGACTGCCTCCGCATCCGGCATCCGCTGTCCCCATGCCACGACATGGCCCGCAGGCGCCCACAGGCGGTCGGTCGCGAGCGCGGCCTCGATCGTCAGGACGACATCGACGGAAGCAGATGCCGGGCCCGCAGCGCTCTCCGCGGAGAGCACGCCCGAGTGGGCGAGGCCGCGAGCGGCGGCATCCGGAATCGCGATCTCGCGAGAGTCGCCCGCACGCACCGGCGGGACATCCAGCACCCCGTGCGCGACCACCTCGCCGCCCACCTCGACCGACCAGCGGAACACCAGATCCGAGGTGTCCACAGAGTGTCGGTTGTTCGCTATGCGTACCGAGCGCGGACCCACTTCGACGGTGACGGGCTCGTGCGCCTTGGCGAGCTCCACGAGGCCGGGAGTCGGCGTGCGATCGCTGAACACGAGGCCGTGCAGGCTGAAGCGCCCGCCCCGGGGCTCGTAGTCCACGTCGTCGCCGTGCATCACGAAGGGCACACCCTGCTCGGTCGCCGAGTGGAAGCCGTGGTCGATCCACTCCCACACGAAGGCCCCGCACAGGCGGTCGTGCGCCCGGATGATGCGCCAGTAGTCCTGCAGCGATCCGGGACCGTTGCCCATCGCGTGCGCGTACTCGACCAGCAGGAACGGCAGCGCACGCCGGCGCTCCTCGTCGGCCTCCGTGACCCCGTCGGGCAGCGGCGCAACCGCATCCGACTCCCCGAACACCATGCCGTGCATACTGAGGCGGCCCCCGCGCGGCTCGTCATGGCGGCCGATCTGCTCGAGCAGCTCGAGCGAGGGATACATCAGCGAGTAGAAGTCGGAGTCGCGATAGCTCGGATCGCGCTCGTACAGCACGGGTCGCGAAGGATCCCGCTCGTCGAGCCATCGCCGCATCTCGGCGAAGCCGTCTCCGGTCATGCTCTCGTTCGCGAGCGACCACACCACCACGCTCGGACGGTTCTTGTCACGCTCGACGGTGCGCCGCAGGCGATCCATCAGCGCGTCGCGCCACTCGGGCAGCGCCGGCGGATTGTGCGCCCACCCCTCGTAGATGAACCCGTGCGTCTCGAGATCGACCTCGACCACGACCCACAGGCCGTACTCGTCGCACAGCCGCAGGAACTCCGGATGCGGCGGATAGTGGCTCGTGCGCACGGCGTCGATGTTCGCGCGCTTCATCATCACGATGTCGCGGATCATCGTGTCGCGATCGAGCGTCCGGCCGGTGTCGGGATGGTGCTCGTGCCGGTTCACGCCGCGGAACGTCACCGCGCGACCGTTCACCGTGAACACGCCGTCCCGGATCTCGACCCGGCGGAAGCCGACGGCCAGGTCGACCACCTCGCCGCTCGAGCGCAGCGTCCCCCGGTACAGGCGAGGGCTGTCGGCGCTCCACGGCTCGACCGGAACGGCCACGGTCTCCCCCGCGGGGATCCGGACGCCGAGCTCGGGGATCTCGACGATCGCGGCGATCGAGGCATCCACCCGCAGCGTGCCGATTCCGGTCTCGGGGTCGAAGTCGGCGTGCACGAAGTGGTCGTCGACGGCCCCGGCGGGACGCGAGAGCAGCTCGACATCGCGGAAGACGCCCGGGAGCCACCACATGTCCTGGTCCTCCAGGTACGTGCCGGCCGACCATCGGTGCACCCGCACGCACAGCACGTTTCGCCCCGGGCGCACCGGCGCACCGAACTCGAACGGCAGCCGGCTGCCCGTCGACCAGCCGAGCTCGTCGCCGTTCAGCCAGACCTTGGCGCAGGAGTCGACACCCTGGAAGCGCAGCACCGCCGGGCCGAAGTCCGCGAGCACATCGAAGACGAGCCGGTAATCGCCGGTGGGGTTCTCGGTGGAGACGTGCGGCGGATCCAGCGGGATCGGATACGCCGTGTTCGTGTACAGAGGACCCTCCTCGGTGCCGAGCATGCGCCGCGCCGGTCCACCGGCGAGCGGCGTGAACTCCTCCATCACCCAGTGCGAGGGGACGCGCATCTCATCCCACGCCGCATCGTCGAAGTCGTCCGCGAGGAACTCCTCGCCCGTACCCGCTGCGGTCGGTGAGAGCCGGAAGCGCCAGGTGCCGTTGAGGCTCAGCACGCGGGCGTCGCTCTGGGCGTCGGCCCGCGGCATCCGTCGACCGGCACCCGGCGCGGTGCTCTCCCAATATCGCTCGAAGCCCGCACCGCGGGAGAGTCCGCTATTCTGCATATCCATAGGAGTGTGCATATCCATTCTTGGTCGAATGCGATTGCAGTCTAACTCAGCGAGGAGTCCCCCGTGGCAAGAACCATCCCGCGCTCATCATCGAGGCGATCGGCGGCGACCGCTGCGGCGGAAGCGACCACGGCGGCGGCGACGACCCTGGCGCAGGCGGCGGTTCCCGGAGCCATCTCGCGCACGGTCGCAGAGCCGTCCCGCGTCAAGACCCGAGCGATCGATCGCGTGGCCTACGCCTCCGACGCGTCGCACTTCCTCCTCACTCCGCAGGCGGTGGTGGTCGCCGCCGACGCCGCCGAAGTCGGCGCCGTCATGCGCGCCGCGACCGAGAGCCGGTCACGGCTGACGTTCCGCTCCGGCGGCACGAGCCTGTCCGGCCAGGCGTCGACGGACGGGATCCTGGTCGACGTGCGCCAGCGCTTCCGCCGCATCGACGTCGAGAGCGGCGGGCAGCGCGTCCGCGTCCAGCCCGGCGCCACCGTGCGCCAGGTCAATGCCCGCCTCGCGCGGCACGGCTTCCGGCTCGGCCCCGACCCCGCGAGCGAGATCGCCTGCACGATCGGCGGCGTGGTGAGCAACAACTCCAGCGGCATGGCCTGCGGCATCACCGAGAACACGTATCGCACGCTCGAGTCCCTCGTCTTCGTGCTCCCCTCGGGCACCGTGGTCGACTCCGGAGCACCCGACGCCGACGCCGCGCTGCGGGCGGCAGAACCAGAGCTCGTGGAGCGGCTCATGCGACTGCGCGACCGGGTCGTGTCGAATCCGACGTCGGTCGAGATCATCCGGCGCCAGTTCGCGATGAAGAACACCATGGGGTACGCGGTCAACGCATTCCTCGACTTCGAGACGCCGGCCCAGCTGCTCGCACACCTCATCGTCGGCAGCGAGGGAACGCTGGCGTTCGTGGCCGAGGCGACCTACCGCACGGTTCCGATCCTGCCCCGGATGGCGACGGCGCTCACCGTCTTCCCCGACCTCGACGCGGCGACGCAGGCTCTGCCGGAGCTCGTCGCGACCGGCGCGGCCACGCTCGAGCTCATGGACGCGACATCCCTCCGCGTCGGCCAGTCGCTCGCCGGCGCACCGCGCGAGATCGCCGGCCTGACCGTGCGCTCGCAGGCCGCCCTGCTGGTGGAGTACCACGCGCACGACGACGAGGAGCTCGCCGTCCTCGTCGACCGCGGCTCCCGGGCGCTGGCCGCGCAGCCGCTCGAGGCGGCGGCCGCCTTCTCATCCGACGCCGTCGAGCGCGCCGCCGCGTGGAAGCTGCGCAAGGGCCTCTACGCCTCCGTCGCCGGTGCGCGTCCGACCGGCACCACCGCCCTGCTCGAAGACGTCGTGGTGCCCGTCGGGGGCCTCGCCGCCACCTGCGCGAGCCTGCAGACGCTCTTCGACCGGTACGCCTATCGCGACAGCGTGATCTTCGGGCATGCCAAGGACGGCAACATCCACTTCATGCTGACGGACCGCTTCGAGTCGCCGGATCAGCTCGCCCGGTACTCGGCGTTCACCGAAGACATGGTCGACCTCGTGCTCGACGCCGGCGGCAACCTCAAGGCCGAGCACGGCACCGGTCGCGTCATGGCGCCGTACGTGCGCCGCCAGTACGGCGATGAGCTGCACGACGTCATGCGCGAGCTCAAGGCGCTCTGCGACCCGAGCGGCATCCTGAACCCCGGCGTGATCATCGGCGACGACGCCGAGGCGCACCTGCGCGACATCAAGCTCGCCGACCCGATCGAGCCCGAGGCCGACCGCTGCGTCGAGTGCGGCTACTGCGAGCCCGTCTGCCCGAGCAAGGACCTGACCCTCACGCCCCGGCAGCGCATCGTCACGCGCCGCGCGATCGCGCGGGCCGAGGCATCCGGAGATCACGCACTCGTGGGCGAGCTCGAACGCGACTACGACTACGCCGGGATCGACACGTGCGCGGTGGACGGCATGTGCCAGACGGCCTGCCCGGTGCTGATCAACACCGGAAGCCTCGTCAAGCGACTGCGACGAGAGGATGCCGCCCCCGCGGCGAGCGCCGCCTGGAAGGGCGCCGCACCCGCCTGGGGCACCGCCACACGCGTCGCGAGCGCCGGGCTGACGCTCGCCGACCACCTCCCCGCCAGGATCGTCACCGCTGCGACGGACCTCGGCCGCGCCGTGCTGGGCGCCGACACCGTGCCGCGGTACTCCGGCGACCTGCCCGGCGGCGGCCGCTCGCGCTCGCGCCTCGGCGACAGCGTCGGCTCGGGCCATGGCGCACCCGTCGCCGTGTACCTGCCGGCCTGCGTCAACACGATGTTCGGCGCGGCAGGCGACGGCATCGGCGTGACCGAGGCCTTCCGCCGCCTGGCGGAGCGCGCGGGCGTGCGGCTCGCGGTGCCGGAGCACGTCGACTCCCTGTGCTGCAGCACGCCGTGGACGTCGAAGGGATACGCGGGCGGACGAGAGGTCATGGCCCGGCGAGTGGCCGCGTCGATCGCCGAGGCGTCACGCGGCGGCGAGCTGACGATCGTGACGGACGCCTCGAGCTGCACCGAGGGCTTCCTCCACCTGCTCGCCGACGCCGGCGTGGACGCCCGCGTCGAAGACGCCGTGGCGTTCGCCGAGCGCGTGATCCTCCCTCGCCTGGGCACCGTGACGCCGCGCGTCGGCACGCTCGCCCTGCACCCCACGTGCTCGTCGACCCAGCTCGGACTCGACCCGTCGCTGCGCCGGGTCGCCGGCGTCGTCGCGGCCGAGGTCGTCGTGCCGGACGCGTGGTCGTGCTGCGGCTTCGCCGGCGACCGCGGGATGCTGCATCCCGAGCTGACAGCGTCGGCCACGGCGCCCGAGGCGGCCGAGGTGCGAGCGCTCGACGCCGATGCGCACGCGTCGTGCAACCGCACATGCGAGCTGGGCATGACACGCGCGACCGGCGCCGACTACCGCCACGTGCTCGAGCTGCTGGAGGAGGCGACGCGCCCGTAGCCGGCGCGGGCTGACGCTTCGTCTCGCCGGCGCTCGCTCAGCGACCGGATAAGACGGACGGGCCGATGCTCGCTCAGCGACCGGCGGGACGGACTCGCCGGCGCGGGCCCGCTCAGCCGGCGGTGGACTCGCGGACCACGAGCTCGGGCTGGAAGCGCACGGTGCGGTCGTGGGCGCCCTCCGGATCCTCGATGTCCTTCAGCAGCAGGTCGACCGCCGTGTAGCCGATGAGGTGCGCGGGCTGTCGGATCGAACTGAGCGGCACGACGGTCGCCGAGGCGAAGTCGATGTCGTCGTAACCGATGAGCGCGATGTCGCGCGGCACCTGCAGGTCGCCCATGAGCGTGAACGCCTGCAGCGCACCGACCGCGAGCAGATCGTTCGCCGCGAACACGGCGTCGGGCCGGTCGGCCGCAGCGCGTCCTCGCAGCAGCTCGCCTGCCTCGCGTCCCTGCAGCACCGACAGCGCCGACATCTCGATGACCTCGAGCGTCGCACCCGGCACCTCGGCGACCGCCCGGCGGGCGCCTTCGAGCCGGTCGGCGACCTGCCGGAGCGAACGCGGGCCGCCGATGTACGCGATGCGCCGGCGACCGGTCGAGAGCAGGTGCGACACGGCCAGATAGCCGCCCTCGACGTCGTCGACCGAGACCGATCCGAACGCCCGCTCGGTGTCCTCGTGGTCGACCAGCACCACCGGCACGCCGCCGCGCTGCAGGCGCGCGAGCCGTTCGAGATCGCGGTCGACGGGCGTGACCAGCACGCCGTTCACCCGCTGCTCGCGGAAGAGCTCGAGGTAGGCGTCTTCGCGGTCCGACCGCTCGTCGCTGTTGCCGAGCAGCACGCTCATGCCCGACTCGGCGGCGCGATCCTCGGCGCCGCGGGCCACCTCGGCGAAGAACGGGTTGCCCGCGTCGAGGACGATGAGCGCGACGCTGCGGCTGCGTCCGGCGCGCAGCTGACGGGCCGCGTCGTTGCGCACGAAGCCGAGTTCCTCGATCGCCTGCGTGACGCGTTCGACGGTCGCCGGCGACACCTTCTCGGGGCGGTTGAGCACGTTCGAGACGGTGCCGACGGAGACGGACGCCGCAGCCGCGACATCCCGCACACTCACCACCATGGCACTCCCCGAACGACCTTCTGCTCTCCGCGAGTGTAGGGCACGGGCGCGCGGCAGCGCCCAGGGGTGTGGGGCGAGGCCCCCGTGGGCGGGGAAGCGGTCGCCCGCCTCCCCGGTCCGCACTCAGGCATCGACCCTCGCCCCCTCGCGTTTCGCCGACAGCTCGGCGAGGCGCTCGGCGATCTCGCGCTGCGTGTCGGGACCCGCGTGCATGAACAGCGCCTCGCCGAGCTCACGGCGCTCCGACCACTTGGTGTTCGTGCGGAACGCGTGAGCCGACTCGGGGTTCGCCGCCTCGAGCACCTCCCCGATCGCACGGTAGGCGTCGAGGTCGTCGATGACGGCGGCCAGGGTCGAGTCGAGATCGATGCGTGACGCGGCGGCCGGCGGCGCGGCATCCTCCATCTCCCACTGGTGGGTGCCCGAGCCGACCTCGAGCTCGCGCCCGTCGGGCAGCACGACGACCGCCGTCGTGTTGGGCGGGACGACCGCCTCGACGCGGACGACACCGTCGGCGCGGGTCCAGCCGGCGCGCGCGGTGCCGTACGGGGTGAGGTGCTCGGCCCACGCGTGATCGAACTCCGCGAGCGGGTGCGGCTGGATGCGCAGGCGGGCGTACCCGGGCGCGTCGGGGGCGAGACCGGCTACGACGCGGTGCAGCCAGTCGCCGATCGCGCCCAGCGCGTAGTGGTTGAACGACGTCATCTCGCCCGGGTTGATCGAGCCGTCCGGGAGCATGGAGTCCCAGCGCTCCCAGATGGTGGTCGCGCCCATCGTCACCGGGTACAGCCATGACGGGTTCTCGGTCTGTGTGAGCAGGCGCCGTGCCGTCTCGAGGTGACCGGTGCGGGTGAGGGCGTCCTGGATGATCGGCGTGCCGACGAACCCCGTGCCGATGCGGTACCCCGACAGCCGCGTGAGCTCGGCGAGCCGGGCGCCGAGCGTCTCCTGCTGGTCGGCGGGCGCGATGTCGAACACGATCGCCATCGCGTAGGCGGTCTGCGCGTCCGACATCATGCGTCCCGCGGGGGTCACGTACTCGGCCAGGAACGCGGTGCGCACCTCCTCGGCGATCTCCGCATACTGTCGCGCTTCGTCATCTCTGCCGAGGAGCGCCGCGGCGCGCGCCACGGCGTCGGCCGACCGGAAGAGGTACGCCGACGCCACGATGTCGCCATCCGTCTTGGCGTTGGCCGGAAGGTGCGGCGGCGCGTCGGGGTCGAGCCAGTCGCCGAACTGGAACATGCCCTCCCACAGGCGGCGCGGGCCGGCGAGGTCGATGAGCACGTCCGCCCATCCCTTCATGCTCGAGTACTGGCGCTCGACGGTCGCGACGTCGGCGTAGCGCTCGTGGAGCACCCACGGCACGACGGTGGCGGCATCTCCCCACGCGGCGGCGGGACGCGCGACGCCGAGCGCGTTCGGCACGACGAAGGGCACGACACCGTCGACCTGCTCGATCGCGAGGTCCCGCAGCCACGAGTCGAGGAACCCGCGCACGTCGTACAGGAACGACGCCGTCGGCGCGAACACCTGGATGTCACCCGTCCAGCCCAGCCGCTCGTCGCGCTGCGGGCAGTCGGTCGGCAGATACAGGAAGTTGCCGCGCAGACCCCACACGATGTTCTCGTGCAGCTGGTTGACGAGGGGATCGGATGCCTCGAACCAGCCGGTGCGCTCCATGTCGCTGTGGATCACGACCGCGGTGACGTCCGCCGGGTCGAACTCGCCCGGCCAGCCCTCGACCTCCGCGTAGCGGAAGCCGTGGAACGTGAACTCGGGCTCCCACTCCTCGAGGCCCTCGCCCGACAGGATGTAGTGGTCGGTCGCAGCGGCGGCGCGCAGCGGTCGCGTGCCGAGCTCGCCGTGCTCGAGCACCTCGGCGTGACGCAGCGTGAGCTCGGTGCCCGCGGGACCCGACACCCGCAGCCGCAGCCGGCCGACCAAGTTCTGTCCGAAGTCGAGGACCGTCCGGCCGGCCGGCGTCGTGATGACCTGCTGGACGCTCAGCTCTTCGATGCGTCGCACGAACGGCGATACCCGCGCTTCGGGCGTGTGGATCGGCTCCTGTTCGGCGGCCGCCTCCCAGCCCTCGGCGGCGAAACCCGCCTCGGCGAAGCCGCGGCCATCGCCGTCGACGAGCGCCGAGCGGGCGTCGTAGTCCTCGCCCGCGTAGAGCCCGCTGGCGGTGATGGGGCCGGTCGACGCCTGCCACGAGGCATCCGTCACCACCCACTCGCTCGATCCGTCGGCGTACTCGACGAGCAGCTGCGCGGCGAACCTCGGCTGGTCGCCGTAGAGCGGCCGCGCACTGTCGCGGAACCCGAAGCGCTCGGTCGCCCAGGCTCCGGCCAGCCGCACGCCGATCGCGTTGCGCCCCTCCGCGATGAGGGCGGTGACGTCGGTCGTCTCGTGGATCGTCCGCTGCTCGTACGGCGTCCAGCCCGGCTTCATCACCTGGTCGTCGACGTCGATGCCGCCGATCGCCACCTGGTACACGCCGACGGCGGTCGCGTAGAGCGTGGCGCGGGTGACCGCACCGATCGCCTCGAACTCGGTGCGGAGGTACGCGGGCTGCGCCGTCTCGGACGGCGAGGCGAGTCCGATGGTCGCGGCCTGCCACTCGTCATCGCCGAGGAAGCCCGCGACGACGCGGCGGGGCGCGCTCCACGCACCTTCCACGCCGTCTTCGCCGGTCACGCGCACGCGCAGCGACACCTGCTCGCGCGGCGTCAGCGGAGTGAAGGGCCAGGCGATGCGCGTGGACGCTCGCCCGTCGATGCGGTGGGTCGACAGGTCGCCGTCACGTGTGATCTCGATGCCGGCGACCGCCTGCAGCCAGTCCGGCGTCGTGGTCTCGGTGCGCCAGCCGAGCTCGGGGGCGGGCGACGCGACGACGTCGCTGCCGTGCGGTGCGTCGATGACGATGTGCGGAACGGGGCTGCTCATGGCACTCCTCTGGGGGATGGTCGGTGTGGTGGGGTTTGTCTGGGTGCGCTGACGGATGCCGGGATCAGGCCGGTACGACGGCGCCGGATGCCGCGACCGCGGGTGCGGTGACGACGATGCGGTGCGTGCCGTGGCGGAGCTCGGCGGGCGCCGGGGCCTCGCCGACAGTGGCGGTCGATTGCGCCGTGACGGGGAGATCGAGCAGGGCCCGCGTGCCGAACGGCACCTCGAGCGTGGCTTCGAACACCCCGCCGTCGACGCGCCAGTCGATCGCCAGGCGACCCTGCGGGGTGTCGATCGACGCCGACGCGTGCGACAGCCCCACCGCTGGCCGCGGAGCGACGTGCACGGTGCGATACCCGGGGTCGTCGGCATCCGGAGCGAGTCCTGCCACGGTGCGGTAGACCCAGTCGATCATCGCGCCGTACGCGTAGTGGTTGAACGACAGCATGCCGGTCTCGTCCTCGGAGGCGTCCTCGGTGGGGAGTGCGTCCATTGCGCCGGAGTGGATGCTGCCGTCCGGGAGGATCGCATCCCACCGCTCCCACACCGTCGTCGCGCCGCGGTCGACCTGGTACAGCCACGACGGCGCCTCGCGCCGCAGCAGCATGAGGTACGCCTCGTCGAGGTGGCCGCTGCGCGACAGCGCGAAGAGCACGAGCGGGGTGCCGAGGAAGCCCGTGGCGATGCGGCCGTTCTCACGGCGGACGTTCTCGGCGAGGCCGTCGGCGATCTCGGCCCGGCGTGCGGTCGGCGCGAGTCCGAATTCGAGGGCGATCGCGGCACCGCTCTGCGTGAGGACCGCCTCTTCACCCCAGCGCTCGAAGGTGGTGGCGGCGACGCGGTCGGCGAGCGCGTCGTACTCCGCGGCACTGTCCGCGTCTCCGAGGATCCGCTCCGCGCGGGCGAGGAGACGAGCCGAGTGCGCGTAGAACGCGTTCGACACGAAGTCGCTCGAGACCTTCGCCTCCCACGGCCGGTCGCCGGGCGCATCGGGGTCGAGCCAGTCGCCGAACTGGAAGTCGCCGGTCGGCAGCACGACGCCGTCGCCGGCGCGGCGGCGGAGGTGCTCCACCCAGCGCCGCATGCTGCTCCGCTGTCGCGCGAGCACCTCCGTCGATCCGTATGACTCGTACACCGCGAGCGGCACGATGGTCGCGGCATCCGCCCATCCCGCACGGCCCATGTTCTCGGTCGGCACGCCGCCCATCAGCATGTCCTGCGGACGGATGATGTCGGGCACGACCGCCGGCACGCCGCCGGAGTCGGTCTGGTCGATCTCGAGGTCGCGCAGCCACGACATCCAGAACGCCTCGGCGTCCATGAGCGTGTTCGCCGTCGCGGCGAACGCCTGGGCGTCACCGGTCCAGCCGAGGCGCTCGTCGCGCTGCGGGCAGTCGGTCGGAACCGAGACGAAGTTGTCGCGCTGCGACCAGAAGACGTTCGAGTGGAAGCGGTCGAGCGCCTCGTGCGATGAGGAGAACGTGCTGCGGGGAGCGAGGTCGCTCGAGATGGCGACGGCGGTCGCCGAGACGACCTCGGCGCCCTCGACGTCGGCGTAGCGGAAGCCGTGGAAGGTGAACGCCGGCTCGAGCGTGTGCTCGCCGTCGCGGTCCAGGGTGTAGACGTCGGTGGCCTTCGCCGACCGCAGGGCCTTCACGTGCAGGTCGCCCGAAGGCTCGAGCACCTCCGCGTGGCGCACGGTCACGACATCGCCGGCGTGGCCGCGGACGGTCAGCCGCACCCAGCCCGACACGTTCTGCCCGCCGTCGAGGCGCGTGCGTCCGTCGTGCGCGGAGGCTTGCATGGGCAGCTCGGCGACGACACGCACGGGCGGTGCGGACCGCGGCTCGAACCGTGCCGGGTCGATGTCGATGACGGATGCCGCGCACCAGCCGTCCGCGGCGAACCCGGGCTCGTGAACGGCGGGGTCGTCGAGGCGCAGGTCGGTCACGGTGCCGTCGTAGATGCCGGCGCTGCGCACGGCTCCGAAGCCGGCCCGCCACGTGGCATCCGTCTTCGCCACGATCTCACCGTCGGCCTCGAGCTGCGCGAGGGCGCCGGTGCGGTCGCCGTAGATGGCCTGGCGCCGAGCGAAGCCGAAGCTGCCGCGGTACCAGCCGTCGGCGACCGCGAGCACGACGACGTTCGTCCCCTCACGCAGCAGCGGGGTGACGTCGATCGTGTCGACGAGGATGCGCTCCTGGTACGAGGTCCAGCCCGGTGTGAGCAGCGCATCGGTGGCGCGCACGCCGTTGATCCACGCGTCGACGAGGCCGAGGGCGCTGAGGCGCAGGCGCGCCGACGCGGGCACGCGATCGAGGGCGAACTCGGTCCGCATCAGCGGGACGGGTCCTTCGGCGGTCGTGTCGGTGCCGATGACGGCCGCCTCGAGGTCGGCGCCCTCGACGCCGGCCTCGACCACGAGCGGTTCGCTCCACGCGGTCCAGCCGGTCGTCGTCGCGACCCGCACCGCGAAGGCGCGGCGCTCGCGCGGCGCGAGCGCTCCGGGGATCGCGACGCCCGCGGTGCGGGTGGATGCGACCGGCTCCGATGGGACGAGCTCGGCACCCTCGGGACCCTCCGCGAGCTGGTAGCCCTCGATCCGGGCACCGGCGTCGTCGGTCTCGGCGCGCCAGCTCACACGCAGGCTTGCACGGGGCACACCGAGGAGGCCGGGGCCGTGCTGCGTGCGGAGTGCGACGACGCGCGTCGCGGCATCCGCTGCCGAGGGAGAGGGAAGAGCCGCCATGGCTGTGTCCTTTCGTCGGTCGGCCGCATCGCCGACCCGCTCCACCATCGTGAAACGATTCATGGTTCTTGTCAATCGAAGTGTAGACCGTTACACGATCGTGACGCTCCAGTTCGGAATCCACTGTTGACCCCGCCGCGGAACGGACGTACCTTACGAGGGTTGAATGGTTTCAATGCTCGAGGCATCGAGATCCACTCGGCGAAGCACCAGGGAATCCGGCAACGTGGGCGGACCATCCGCTCAGCTTTACAAGGAGGTAAAGATGAAGAGCTCCCCGACCAGGAAAGTGCTCCTCGCAGGCGCGGGCATCGTCGCACTGGCCCTGCCGCTGGCCGCGTGCAGTGGTGACGGCGGATCCGACGACGGGACGGTCGAGATCACGTATCTCACCCAGAACGCCGAAGCCAACGTCACTGCGGCGGAAGCGCTCATCGAGGCGTTCGAAGAGGAGAACCCCGACATCTCGGTCAAACTCGAGACGCAGCCCGCGGGCACCGAGGGCGACAACCTGATGAAGACCAAGCTGGCCACCGGCGAGATGGAGGACGTCTTCCACTACAACTCGGGCTCGCTCTTCCAGGCCCTCAACCCCGACCAGAACCTCGTCCCGCTCGACGACCAGGACTGGCCAGGCGACCTCATCGACACCATGACCGCCGTGGTCTCGACCGACAACGGCGTGTACGGGGCGCCCTGGGGCGCGACCCAGGCCGGCGCCGTCGTCTACAACAAGGCGATCTACGCCGAGCTCGGCCTCGAGATCCCGACCACATGGGACGAGTTCGCCGCGAACAACGAAGCGATCAAGGCCGCCGGCATCACCCCGGTCATCCAGACCTACGGCGACACGTGGACGAGCCAGCTGTTCGTGCTCGGCGACTTCGGCAACGTGCTGGCGGCGGACCCCGACTGGGCCGAGGAGTACACGGCAGGCAACCGCAAGTACGTCGACGAGCCGGCGCTGGAAGGCTTCGCCAACCAGCAGGCGGGCTTCGACGCCGGCTGGTGGAACGAGGACTTCGGCTCCGCGCTGTTCGATGATGGCGCCCGCATGATCGCGACCGGCGAGGGAGCGCACTACCCGATCCTGACCGGCATCGTCTCGACCATCGCACAGAACAACCCCGACGAGCTCGAAGACGTCGGCGTCTTCCCGCTGCCCGCACAGGACGCGGCCGACACGAAGCTGACCGTCTGGCTCCCGAACGCGATCTACATCCCGAAGACGACCGAGGGCGACAAGCTCGAGGCCGCGAAGAAGTTCGTCGCATTCACGCAGACCGAAGCCGGTTGCGAGGTCCAGAACACCGCGATGGTGCCCAGCGGTCCTTACGCGAACGCGTGCGTCCTGCCCGACGACGTGCCGGGCCTCCTCAAGGACATGCAGGTGTACTTCGACGAGGGCAACACCAACCCGGCTCTCGAGTTCCTCTCCCCGATCAAGGGACCGAACCTCGAGAACATCACGGTGCAGGTCGGCTCGGGCATCAGCACGGCTGAGGCCGGCGCCGCCCTCTACGACGAGGATGTCGTCAAGCAGGCTCAGCAGCTCGGACTCGAAGGCTGGTGACCCGGACGCGAGTCTGAACAGCATCCGATTCGGGGGTCGCGTCGTCCGCGGCGCGGCCCCCCTTTCACATCAATGGAGATGACATGACGACGCTAGTCCCCGCGCGGAAAGACACCGCCGCGCCTCCGCCGCACACGCGGCGCTCGATGAGGAGCATGTACCCGCTCTGGTTCTATATCCCGGCGGGGATCCTCTTCATCGTCCTCTTCGCCGTCCCGACGTTCGCGTCGTTCTACTTCAGCCTCACGCGCTGGTCCCTCTTCGACGTCGAGTTCATCGGCTTCCAGAACTTCGTGACCTTCTTCACGGAGCCGATGCTCTATCAGAGCCTGATCAACACCTTCATCTACGGCTTCATCACCTCCGGCCTGAAGGTCGTCCTCGGCCTCGCCCTCGCCCTGCTGCTGACGGGCTCGATCCTCGGTCGCGGGTACCTCCGCGCCACGATCTTCTTCCCCGTGCTCGTGTCGACGATCGGCGTCGGCATCACGTTCAAGGTGCTGATGGATCCGTTCGACGGGCTCATCAACAAGTCGCTCGCCGCGATCGGCATCCAGGGCCCCGCGTGGCTCACCGACCCCTCGCTCGCGCTGTACTCCGTCTCACTCGTCGACGTCTGGCAGGGCGTCGGCATCGCAACGCTCATCTACATCGCCGGCATCGTCGCCATCCCCCAGGAGTACTTCGAGGCCGCCCGCGTCGACGGCGCCGGGGCGTGGAAGGTCTTCCGCAACATCACGCTGCCGCTCGTCACGCCGGCGACGGGCACCGTCGTGCTGCTCTCGCTCATCGGCGGCCTGAGATCGTTCGAGCTGATCTGGGCGATGACCCGAGGCGGCCCCGGGTTCTCGAGCGACGTGATCGCGTCGGTGATCTACAAGCAGTACCAGGCGGGCTTCTACGGCCTGTCGACGGCGGGCAACGTGGTGCTCTTCGTCATCGTCACGGCCATCGTCGTGCCGATCTTCTACTTCATCAACCGTCGGCAGGTGGAATCATGACCGTCACGCGCACCATCACGACCGCGGACGCCCGCGCGGTCCGCCGCGCCGCACGCGAGGATCGTCGACCGCTCACGCTCCGGAGGTTCCTGCGCAAGTACGTCGTGGGCGTCATCGCGATCGTCCTGTCGATCATCGTCTTCATCGTCCCGTTCGCGTTCATCTTCCTCACCGCCGCGAAGAACCCGCAGGAGGCCTCGCTCTTCGAGTTCACGCTGCCTCAGCAGGGCTGGTACCTGTGGGAGAACTTCCTGGCGGTGCTCCAGACGCGGGACTACATCATCCTGCGCGCATTCTTCAACAGCACGGTGCTGACGGTCGTGAGCGTCGCGATCATGGTGGTCTTCTCGGCCGCGGTCGGCTATGTGCTGCAGCGGCGGAAGTCCCGCTGGAACGCCATCGTCTACTTCCTCGTCTTCGCCGGGCTCATCGTCCCGCCGGCGGTGGTGCCGACGATCTGGGTGCTGCAGGGTCTCGGTCTCTTCAAGACGATGCCGGGCATGATCCTCATCGAGGCGGCCTTCGGCCTCTCGTTCTGCATCCTGCTCTTCCGCGCGTTCGTCTCGACGATCCCGCGCGAGCTCGACGAAGCGGCGATCATCGACGGAGCCGGACCCATGCGGCTGTTCTTCTCGGTCGTGATGCCGCTGCTTCGCCCGGTGATGATCACGATCATCGTCGTTCAGGCGGTGCGCGTGTTCAACGACTTCACCGGCCCGTTGTACTTCCTGCCCGGAGATGCCAACGCGACGGTGCAGCTCACGCTCTACAACTTCCAGAGCCAGAACCTCAGTCAGTGGAACCTGCTGTTCATGGACATCCTGCTCATCACGATCCCGCCGCTGATCATGTACATCTTCTTCAACCGGCAGATCGTCGCGGGGCTGACCAGCGGAGCGGTCAAGGGGTGATGCGCCGTGCGTTCACCAGAACTCCGCGGGGACGGTCCCGCGGAGCCAGGCGAGCTCGTTGTCGCGGATGAACGTCGACAGCGCCTCGTCGGGGGTGAGACCGTCGCCCAGCCACTCGTCGAGGATGCGCAGCAGCTCGCGGCCCGACTCGATGTCGGGGTCGTCGACCACCTGACTCCAGCTGTCGACGAAACCTTCGGGGGTGGGCACCGAGCGCACGAGCTGGGAGATGTACTTCGGGCCGGGAAGCATGACGTGGTTCGCGGCGAGGGTCGCCCGCGCGGCGGCCAGGGCGAGGTGCAGTCCGGCGTGGCGGCGGAGGAATCCGTCGCCGCGCTCGACCGCCTGACGAAGGAAGTAGCCGCCGTACAGGCGCGCCTGCGCGACGTGGGACCTCACGCGCTCCTCCCACACGTCGTCGGGCAGCGTCGCGATCCGGGCCACCGTCTCGTCGAGGCCCGGCAGGACGCTCCACGCGATGCGCGCACCGACGAACGACGCGCGGGTCGGGTCGTCCGCCTTCTCGACGGCGGTGGCGAGGTACGACGGACTCGCGAGCTTGATGTCGATGTACGAGCCGGCATAGTCGAGGTCCCGGCGATCGACCCAGGCGAAGCGGCCACGCGCGGTCTCAGCGGCGAAGCGGTCGTCGTCGACGACGAGGTACACGTCGACGTCGGAGTCTGCCCGCTCCCTCCCCTGCGCGACGGAGCCGACGAGCACGACGCCGAGCGCGCCCTGTTCGCCCTTCACCGAGTCCACGTAGGCGGCGAGCGCCCGTTCCTGCTGCAGCATCCGTGCTCCTTCGCGTCGAATCGGCTCCCACGCTATCGACACCCGGGCGGCCGGCGCGTACCATGCGACGGGAAGCGTTTTCCCATTTGCGGAATCGGTATTGAGCGTTTATCGTTGAAACGATTCATCCACGCGATGAGTCATCCCCGCACTTTCGACATCGGCAGAGGAGCGCCCCGCGCATGACAAGCACCACTGCGACGACGCGTGTCTGCTTCCAGCTGCGGATACGTTCTGAGCTGCTCGACGAGTACATCGCCCGGCACACTCCGGTGTGGCCCGAGATGCTCGCCGAGATCGCCGCCGCCGGCCGCCGCAACTACTCGCTCTTCCTCGGCGAGGGCGGGCAGCTGATCGGGTACTACGAGACCGACGACGACGCGGCCGCACAGGCCTATCTCGCGAACTCCGAGGTCGCCGCCCGCTGGGAAGCCGAGATGGGCCGTTTCTTCGTCGGTCTCGACGGACGCCCTGACCAGGCGGCGACGCCGCTGACCGAGGTCTTCAACCTGCACGACCAGCTCGCCGCCGCTCGAGGCGCGACGACCGAGCACTCCTCCCCTACCGACCCCACCCACGAAGAAGGCACCGCATCATGACGACGCTGTCACCCGACATCCTGTCCGCGCTCGAAGGCCAGGGCATCGAGCTTCCCAGCTGGGCGTTCGGCAACTCCGGCACGCGCTTCCGCGTCTTCACGACCGCCGGCACGCCGCGCGACCCGTACGAGAAGATCGCCGACGCCGCGCAGGTCAACGCCTATACGAAGCTCGCCCCGAGCGTCGCCCTGCACATCCCGTGGGACAAGGTCGACGACTACGCCGACCTGCGCCGCCACGCCGAAGACCTCGGTGTGAGCCTGGGCACCATCAACTCCAACACCTTCCAGGACGAGGACTACAAGTTCGGGGCGCTCACGCACCACGACGACCGCATCCGCAGCAAGGCGATCGACCACCACCTCGAGTGCATCGACATCATGGATGCCACCGGCTCGCGCGACCTGAAGATCTGGCTCGCCGAGGGGTCGAACTACCCGGGGCAGGCCGACATCCGTGCGCGTCAGGACCGCCTGCAGGACTCGCTGCAGAAGATCTACGACCGCCTGTCGGACGAGCAGCGGCTCGTGCTCGAGTACAAGTTCTTCGAGCCGGCGTTCTACCACACCGACGTTCCGGACTGGGGCACGTCCTACGCGCAGGTCGCCTCGCTCGGCGACAAGGCGATGGTCTGCCTCGACACCGGCCACCATGCGCCGGGCACCAACATCGAGTTCATCGTCATGCAGCTGCTGCGCCTCGGGAAGCTCGGCTCGTTCGACTTCAACTCGCGCTTCTACGCCGACGACGACCTCATCGTGGGCGCCGCCGATCCGTTCCAGCTGTTCCGCATCATCTTCGAGGTGGTGCGCGGCGGTGGGCTCAACAACCCGGACGTGGCGTTCATGCTCGACCAGTGCCACAACGTCGAGGACAAGATCCCCGGCCAGATCCGCTCGGTGCTGAACGTGCAGGAGATGACCGCCCGCGCCCTCCTCGTCGACCGCGACGCCCTCGCCGCGGCGCAGCAGGCGAACGACGTGCTCGGTGCCAACGCCGTGTTCATGGACGCCTTCTACACCGACGTCCGGCCCGCCCTCGCCGAGTGGCGCGAGTCGCGCGGACTCGCGGCCGACCCGATGGCCGCGTACGCGGCATCCGGCTACCAGCAGCAGATCGCTGCGGACCGCGTCGGTGGCACGCAGGCCGGCTGGGGCGCCTGACGTCCTCAGCACCCATTGGGGCTACGCCCCAAACCCGCGGCCGCTGACGCGGACCAAGACCCACCGGGGGTGCGGGATGCCGATCCCCGCTCCCCCGGTGCACCACCTCGATCCCGGCACCGATGCCGGGCCCGGACCCGAAGGATCCAGATGAGCGAGCCCTACTCCGCCGCCGACGGCCTCGTGCGCGTCTACCCCGCGCGCGAGCCCCACGGCACCGGCCTGGTGTGGGCGCACGGAGGTGCGTTCGCGTTCGGCGACCTCGACATGCCCGAGTCCGACTGGGTCGCCGGGCAGCTCGCGGCCCGCGGCACGACGGTCGTCTCGGTCGACTACCGCCTCGCGCCCGTTCCGGAGGGGTGGGATGCCGCCGGCCGGTCCGGTGGCGGAGACCACTACCCCGCGGCATCCGACGACATGCTCACGGCGTGGGCGTGGGTCGTCGACAATGCCGACCGCCTGCGCATCGACCGCGAGCGGCTGGCGATCGGCGGAACCAGCGCCGGCGGCAACCTCGCCGCCGGGGCGACGCTCCGGCTCGTCGAGCAGCGGTCGATGCCGCGTCCCGCGCTCGTTCTGCTCGCCTACCCCACGCTGCTGGCGGTGCAGCCGGCGCCGGATGTCGCGCTCCGTGCCGCGCTGGATGCGCAGCCCGCGGCCGACCGGTTCCGCCCGGAGATGATCCGGGCGATGTACGAGAACTTCCTGGGCGGTCCGATCGACGACGCGCCGCTCGCGGCGATTCCCGGGAACGCCCGCCCCGACGACCTCGTGGAGTTCCCGCCCACGCTCATGATCAACGGCGACGTCGACGAGCTCCGCGTCTCGGGTGAGGCGTTCGCCGCGTCGCTGCGCGCCGCCGGGCGCCCGATCGAGGTCGTCACCGAGCCGGGCACCGATCACGGGCATCTCAACCGGCCGCAGGAGCCCGCGGCATCCGTCACCCTCGGCCGCTTCGCGACCCGCCTCGCCTCCCTGTCCCTCACCGGCGCCCGCCCCGCCGCACCCACCTCCGCTCCGGCCTCACTCGCCTGAGCCACACCAGCCACCTCAGAAGGAATCCCGACATGACCAACCCGGCCGTCTCCGACCTCATCACCCGGTCCAATCGCCTCGGCGCCGACCCGAAGAACACGAACTACGCCGGCGGCAACACGTCGGCGAAGGGCACCGAGACCGACCCGGTCACGGGCGAGCCCGTCGAGCTGCTGTGGGTCAAGGGCTCGGGCGGAGACCTCGGCACCCTGAAGGAGTCGGGGCTCGCGGTGCTGCGCCTGGACCGCATGCGCGCGCTCGTGAACGTCTACCCCGGCGTCGACCGCGAGGACGAGATGGTCGCCGCGTTCGACTACTGCCTGCACGGCAAGGGCGGCGCCGCGCCGTCGATCGACACCGCGATGCACGGCCTCGTCGATGCCGCGCACGTCGATCACCTGCACCCCGATTCAGGCATCGCGATCGCGACCGCCGCCGACGGCGAGGAGCTCACCGCGAAGGTCTTCGGCGAGAAGGTGGTGTGGGTGCCGTGGCGCCGCCCCGGCTTCCAGCTGGGCCTGGACATCGCCGACATCAAGGCGAAGAACCCGCAGGCGATCGGCTGCATCCTCGGCGGCCACGGCATCACGGCGTGGGGCGACACCTCCGACGAGGCCGAGCAGAACTCGCTCTGGATCATCGAGACCGCCGCCGCCTACATCGCCGAGCACGGCAAGGCCGACCCCTTCGGCGGCGTCCGCGCGGGCTTCGAGGCGCTGCCCGAGACCGAGCGCCGGGCCAAGGCCGCCGCGCTCGCGCCCACGATCCGAGGCCTCGCGTCGACCGACAAGCCGATGGTGGGCCACTTCACCGACGCGCCCGAGGTCCTGGACTTCCTCGCGTCCGAGAAGGCGCCCACCCTCGCCGCGCTCGGCACCAGCTGCCCCGACCACTTCCTGCGCACCAAGGTCAAGCCGCTCATCCTCGACCTGCCGTCCGACGCGTCGGTCGAGGACTCCATCGCGCGCCTCGCAGAGCTGCACGAGGCGTACCGCGCCGACTACCAGGCGTACTACGACGCGCACGCGACCGCCGAGAGCCCCGCGATCCGCGGCGCCGACCCGCTGATCGTGCTGATCCCGGGTGTCGGCATGTTCTCGTACGGCGCGAACAAGCAGACCGCCCGGGTCGCCGGCGAGTTCTACGTCAACGCCATCAACGTGATGCGCGGCGCCGAGGCGCTGTCGACCTACTCCCCCATCTCCGACGCCGAGAAGTTCCGCATCGAGTACTGGGCGCTCGAAGAGGCGAAGCTGCAGCGCATGCCGAAGCCCAAGACGCACCAGGGCCGCATCGCGCTCGTCACGGGCGCGGCATCCGGCATCGGCAAGGCCATCGCAACCCGCCTCGCCGCCGAGGGCGCGTGCGTCGTGATCGCCGACCTCGACCTCGAGAAGGCGCAGGCCGCTGCGGCCGAGCTCGGCAACACGGATGTCGCCATCGGCGTCGCCGCGAACGTCGCCGACGCCGACGCGATCCAGGCCGCCTTCGACGCGGCCGTGCTCGCATTCGGCGGGGTCGACCTCGTCGTCAACAACGCCGGACTGTCGCTGTCGAAGCCGCTGCTGGAGACCACCGAGAAGGACTGGGACCTGCAGCACGACGTGATGGCCAAGGGCTCGTTCCTCGTCTCGAAGGCCGCTGCGAAGATCCTCATCGAGCAGAAGCTCGGCGGCGACGTGATCTACATCTCGTCGAAGAATTCCGTCTTCGCCGGCCCGAACAACATCGCGTACTCGGCGACCAAGGCCGACCAGGCGCATCAGGTGCGCCTGCTCGCGGTCGAGCTCGGCGAGCACGGCGTGCGCGTCAACGGCATCAACCCCGACGGCGTCGTGCGCGGCTCGGGCATCTTCGCCGCCGGCTGGGGCGCGAACCGCGCCGCCACCTACGGCGTCAAGGAAGAGGACCTCGGCCAGTACTACGCGAACCGCACCATCCTCAAGCGCGAGGTCGTGCCCGAGAACGTCGCCGACGCGGTATTCGTGCTGACCGGCCCCGAGCTCAGCCGCACGACGGGCCTGCACATCCCGGTCGACTCCGGCGTCGCCGCCGCGTTCCTCCGATGACAGCGCGTTCGGGGCGTTTCGTCTCGCTCGTTCCTCGCTCGCTCAACGACCGCGACCGGATCCCGGTCGTTGAGCGAGCGAAGCGAGTCGAAACGCAAGGAGACCCATCATGACCGGCGGGATCGTCGCGGCCGTCGACCTGGGTGCGACCAGCGGGCGCGTCATGCTCGGGTACGTGGGCGACGGGATGCTGCGCCTCGAGCAGGTCGCCCGGTTCCCGAACGGTCCCGTCCCCGGCCCCGACGGCGGGCTGCACTGGGACTTCACGGCGCTGTACCGCCACATCCTCGACGGGCTCGCGGAGGCGTTCCGGCGCGAGCCGGGCATCGCGAGCATCGGCATCGACTCGTGGGCGGTCGACTACGGGCTCGTGCACGGCGACGAGCTGCTCGGCGAGCCGTTCCACTACCGCGACGAGCGCACCGCCCGCGGGGTCGAGATCGTCCACCGCGATGCCCCGTTCGAGGAGCTCTACCGCCGCAACGGCCTGCAGTTCCTCCCCTTCAACACGCTGTACCAGTACGCCGTGGAGCCCGCGCTGGCCGATGCGGAGGCATCGCTGCTCATCCCCGACCTCGTCGCGTTCCTCCTCACCGGGACCCGCGTGGCCGAGCGCACGAATGCCTCGACCACCGGGCTGGTCGATGTCCGCACCGGCGAATGGGATCTCGAGCTCGCGGCACGACTCGGCATTCCGGCATCCGTCCTGCCGCCGCTCGTCGACCCGGGCGCCGTGCTCGGCACCCTCCACGGCGAGGCTCGCGAGCGCATCGGCGCACCTCTCGAGGTGATCGCGGTCGGCTCGCACGACACGGCTTCCGCGGTGGTGGCGGTGCCGCTCAGCACCCCTGACGCCGCCTACATCTCGTGCGGCACCTGGGGCCTGGTCGGCGTCGAGCTCGACGAGCCCGTCGTGAGCGACGCCGCCCGCGAGGCGAACTTCACGAACGAGGGCGGCGTCGACGGGCGCGTCCGGTTCCTGCACAACGTGACGGGGCTGTGGCTGCTGAGCGAGGCCGTCCGCACGTGGGAGGCCGAGGACGGCGCAACGGTCGATCTTCCGGCATTGCTGGATGCCGCGGCCGCCGTCACCGGTGACATCCCGCTGTTCGACGCCGACGATCCGCGCCTGTCGGCACCGGGCGACATGCCCGCCCGCGTCGCAGCCGTCCTCGACGAGGCCGGCGCAACGGTGCCGGCGACCCGGGAGGCGTTCGCGCGGACGATCGTGGAGAGCATCGCGCAGGCGTTCGCCGACGCCGTCGCCACCGCCGCCCGGCTCACCGGCCGCGACATCGATGTCATCCACGTCGTCGGCGGCGGAGCGCTCAACCGGCTGCTCTGCCAGGCGACCGCCGACCGCTCGGGGCTTCCCGTGCTGGCGGGACCGGTCGAGGCGACCGCGCTCGGCAACGTCCTCGTGCAGGCGCGCGCGCACGGCTGGTTCGGCCCCGACGCCTCCCTGGAGGATCTGCGGCGCGTTGTAGCGGCATCCGTGTCTCCCGAGCGGTACGAGCCGCGCGCGTGAGCGGCTACGGGGCGGCGTTCGACTGGGCGCGGCGTCATGTCGAGGCGGGGCGTCTGCCGACCGCCGTGCTCGGAGTCGCGACAGCGGACGGGGTCGTCGCGCTCGACGCGTTCGGGACCACCGACGGCCGGCCGGCACGGGCAGACGACCCGTACTGGCTGTTCTCCATCACGAAGGTGCTGACGGGCCTGACGGCCGCGCGCGCGATCGAGCGCGGGCTGCTCACCACCGAGACGCCGCTCGCCGCAGCCGTTCCCGAGTTCGCGAGCGGGCGTGAGGACGTGGTGCGCCTGCGTCACCTCGTGAGCCACACCTCCGGCATCCGGGAGCCGACGCTCGACCCGGCAGCGGGACTTCACGCCGCGCTGCGCGCGCCCGGACGCGACTTCGCCGCCGGCGCCGCCTCGCGGTACTCGACCGTGGCGTTCCAGGGCATCGCCGAACTGGTACGGCACGCGACCGGTCAGGACTGGGATGCCGACATCGCGACGTGGGCTCCTGATCTCGGCGCGAACGGGTTCACGCTGGATCCCTCCGTCGACCCGCACACCGTGGTCGACGCGGAGCGTCTCGGGCTCGACATGCGCGGATTCGCGAGCCACCGCAATCCCGGGGCCGGCATGATCGGCACGGCCGCCGACCTGCTCGCCGTCGGGTCGGCGCTGCTGCGCATCGGGCAGGGCGAGGCCGGAGGCATCGTGCAGCCGGCCACGCTCACGATGATGCGCCGCCCTCTCACCGGCGACATCCCGCGGCTCGAGCCCTACCCCGCCGAGCGCGGGCAGGACTGGGGCTTCACGTTCAACCTCCGCACGCGCGCACCCGGCCTCATCGATCGCGACGTGTTCGGCCATGCCGGATGGGCGGGCACCGAGTTCTGGGTGCACCCCACCGCGGATGTCTCCTACGTGCTGCTCACGAACGCGGCCGAACGGCCCGGCGTCGATGTCGACGAGCTCGACAACGCGGTGGTGGCGGGCGTCTGACAGCGCCGCGACGCCGGCCGTCGCGTGACGGTGTCCCGGACCGGCAGGATGGCGTCTGGCGTCGCCCGACGGCGGCCGGCCCGACGCGACGCGACGCGACGCGACGCGACGCGACGGCGTCAGGCTGGCGGCGCGCCTGTGGAGGTGCGCACCTTCAGCTCGACGTCGAAGATCTCGCGCGCAGCCTCCGTGCGTCCCGCGAAGCGCTCCAGGAGCATCTGCACCGCTCGCGCGCCCATCGCCTCGCCCGGCTGGTGCACCGTCGTGAGACCCAGGGCGGGGTGCGACGCCATCGGCACGTCGTCGTAGCCGACCACGGCGAGAGGCACCCCCGCCTCCGCGGCGGCGCGCATCGCCCCGAACGCGAGCTCATCATGGGCGGCGAACACGGCGGTCACCGGGGTGCCCGCTTCGAGTATGCGACGGACCACGCCGTACGAAGGGGTCTCGCCCTCGTCGGTGCGCCACACCACGGCGTTCCCGCCGAGCCCCGCGGCCGCCATCTCCGCCTCGTACTCGCGCAGCCGCACGCCGTGCGGGAACGGCTCGTGCGCGCCGGACTCCTGGAGGGTCAGATGAGCGATGTGCTGATGCCCCAGCGCGAGCAGGTGCCGCATCGCAGCCTTCGCCCCCGACGCATCGTCGCCAGCGACGACGTCGTAGCGGTCGGACGTGTCGTGCCGGCCGAACATGACGACAGGGACGGAGGCGGAGATGCGCTCGAGGCCCGCCTCGTCCACACGGGGCGACACGGCGATGACGCCGTCGACCTGGCGGTCGACGAGCGCCTCCAGTGCGCGCAGGCCCTCGCGCGAGCCGGCCTCGGCGGGGGCGATGATGAGCTGGTACGGCGTTCCCTCGAGAGCGCGGGTCGCTCCGCGCGCGATGCGCGCGAAGAAGTGGTTGGCAAGATCCGGAAGCTCGATGCCCAGCGTGTAGGTGCGTCCGCGCATCGCGCGGGCGGCGATCCGCGGGCGATAGTTCAGCTGCGTCATGGCGGCCGTCACGCGCTCGCGCATGGCGTCGCTCACGCCGTAGGCATCGCGCAGCACCTTCGACACCGCCGCCCGCGACACTCCGGCCACCTGCGCGACGTCTTCGATGGTCGCCGCACGCGGTCGCTCGACACTCATGACACGAGGGTAGTGGCGGCCGGCGCAGCGACGCCGGATGAGGCGGCACGCGCCGCCACCACCCCATCCGGCGCCATGGGCTACTTCACCGAGAAGGACGCCTCGGCGTCGGCGCTGACCGACCCGCCGACCGTCACCGTGTAGGTGCCGGGCGCGGTCGTCCAGGCCGATGCCGCAGTGTCCCAGTACTCGAGCAGGTGCATGTCGGCGAGGTCCTCGGCCGACAGCGTCACCTGCACGTTCCGGTGCTCGCCGGGCTCGAGCGTCACCCGCTCCCAGCCGATCAGGCGTTTCGAGGGCTCACCCGAGGCGTCCGGCAGCTCGAGGTAGACCTGTGCGACCTCGGTGCCGGCCACATCGCCGGTGTTGGTGAGCTTGAACCGCACCCGGATCTCCTTGTCTCCGGTGGTCGACTTCGGCGTCACCGTCACCTTGTCGTAGGCGAACTCGGTGTAGCTCAGGCCGTGCCCGAACTCGAACAGCGGCTCGATGCCTTCGGCCTCGTACCAGCGGTAGCCGACCTCCAGCCCCTCGCTGTAGTCGACCTGCCGGATGCCGGACGCGTCGAGCACCCCCGGATACTGCGCCTCGGAGCCGGCGGTCGGCGTGTCGGCGAGCGAGACGGGGAACGTCATCGGCAGCTTGCCCGACGGGTTCGCATCGCCGTACACGAGCGCCGCGAGCGCCGGGCCGAACTGCTCTCCCGAGTGCCATGCGTGCAGCACCGCGTCGACGTCGGCGATCCACGGCATCTCGACGGCGGAGCCTGCGTTGAGCACTGCCACCGTGGCGGGAGCGGATGCCGCGACCGCCTCGATCAGCTGATCGCCGTTGCCGTCCAGCCGGAGGTCGGGCAGGTCCTGACTCTCGCCCATGGTGTAGTGGCCGAACACGATCGCCACATCCGCGGCGGATGCCACCGCCGCGGCCTGCGTGAGGTCGGCTCCGTTGTCGTACACGACCTCTCCGCCGGCCTGCGTCACGCGCTCGGCGAGAGCGGTGAGCGGGTCGACGAGCGCGGTGCAGTTCAGCACCGGCCCACCGGGTCCGAACGGGAAGTCCCAGCCGCAGCCGGTCTGCGCGCTGACGTCCCCGGTGGGGACGCTCGACGCCGTCTGTCCGATGACGGCGACGGTGAGCTCCCCCTCGGCGAGAGGCAGCACCCCGTCGTTCTTGAGCAGCACCGTGCTCTGCTCGGCGATCTCGCGGGCGAGCGCCTTGTGCTCCGGCGTGGAGACGTTCGCGACGGGTGTCGCAGGCACCGGGTGATCGAACAGGCCTCCTGCGATGTAGGAGCGCACTACGCGGAAGGCGGCTTCGTCGATCCGCTCCTGCGTGATCTCACCCGCGGCGAGCGCGGTGTCCAGACGCGCGGGCGTGAACCAGCGCGGCCGGTTCAGCTCCTGATCGAGGCCCGCGTTCAGCGACGGAGCGGTCGAGTGCACCGACCCGAAGTCGCTCATCACGTAGCCCTGGAACGGATAGTCCTCGCGCAGGCTCGTCGTGAGGATCTCGTTCTCGCACGCCCACGCGCGTTGACCTGGTTGTACGAGCACATCAGGCTGCCGGGATCGCTCTTGCGCACCGCGATCTCGTACGGCAGGTCGTAGATCTGCTTGAACGTGCGCTCGTCGATGTTCGACGAGCTGGACTGCCGCGCGAGCTCCTGCTCGTTCGCCACGTAGTGCTTGAGGTTCGCGATCACCGGCTTGTCCGGGTTCCCGTCCTCCAGACCGCGCACGTTCGCGGCCGCCATGAGACCGGAGAGCACCGGATCCTCGCCGAAGTACTCCGAGCCCCGGCCGGACAGCGGTGTGCGGCCCGACGCGATGCCCGGTCCGAGGACGACCGCGCTGCGCTTGTCGAAGGACTCGCTGCCGTGCGCGATCGCCTTCTGCTCGCCGAGCTCGAGGTTCCATGTCGCGGCGACCGCGATCGGCCCCGGCCACGCGGTCGTCCCCGCCGATTGATAGACGCCGTCCGGTCCGTTGGCGTAGATGACGACCGGCGTACAGGCCACCTGTGCGGGGTACACGACCGGCTCTTCGCCGGTGAACCCGGGGTTCCACGTCGTACGAGCGGGGTCGTTCGCCGGCTGCTCGACCAGCCAGCGATACTTCTGATGCTGCGAGCTCGCGTCGAGCAGCGCCTGGGCGCGTTCGTCCGCGGTCTTCGAGTTATCCATCCAGGGCACGGTGCTGCAATCCACCGCGGCGGCCGGTGCGGCGACCGCGATCACCGTCCCCGTGCTCACCAGCGTGGCGCCCAGCAGCACCGCGATCGCACGTCGCCGCCCGCGCATCCGGCGCGGCTGTCGGTCGTTCTCGGACAACGTCATCGTCGTTCCTCTCCGTCGAGGAGCGATCCGTAGACCGCTCTACATATGTAGACCGCTCTACGGTGGCACGCCGCATCCGTGAACGTCAAGGCTTCTTCCGCCGTGTTCCACACGCCGGGACGGAGGAATGCCTCCACCTCGGCAGCGTGCCGATCTCTCCCGTCCCCGCACATGCGGGCCGCAGCAGGGCCATGTCAAGGGCCCGGCGCGCGGCATCCGTCGGGGTTAGCGTGTCGGCATGGACGAACGGCGAAGCGACGACGAGACGCCCCGTGACGGCATCCCGGGCGACGAGAGGCCGAGCAGCGGCGACGAGAACCCGGTGGGCGGGGACGAGACCACCGAAGAGCAGCTCGAGGCGGACAACCCGGTCGAAGCCGACACTCTCGAGACCCTCGACCCCGACAACCCGCCTGCCTGACGACCCACGCCGGCCAGCAGCGCCGGGGACGGCGAACCGCGGCTATGCCTCGCCGCGCCGGGGCAGGCAGCGCCCGGGGACGGCGAGCTGGGGCTACGCCTCGCGCGTGATCGTCACCTTGACGTGCAGGTTGCTCTTGAACGGGCCGGCGTACACGCCGCGCAGCGGCGGCACGTCGCCGTAGTCGCGGCCACGGCCGACGAGCACGTGCCGGTCGCCGATCTCGATGTTGTTCGTGGGGTCGAAGCCCTGCCACTCCCCCGCGTACCACTCGATCCAGGCGTGGGACTCGCCCGTCACCGCGACGCCGACCTCCGCCGACGGACGCGGGTGCAGGTAGCCCGACACGTAGCGCGCCGGGATGCCGACCTCGCGGAGCGCCCCGAGGGTGACGTGCGCGATGTCCTGACAGACGCCCTTGCGCGCCTCCCACGCCTCGCTCGCGGTCGAGTGCACGCCGGTGATGCCGTGCATGTACTCGACGGCGTCGCCCACCGCGACCGAGATCGCGTGCGCGGCGCGACCGGGGTGCTCGTGCTCCGCGGCGATGGCGCGCGCGAGCTCGGCGACCTCGGCGTGCGGGCGGGTGCGCCCGGTCTGCGTCAACTGCTCGACGGTCTCGATCGAGCGGGCGGACTCGCGGGCGAGGTCGTCCCACGTGAGGTCGATGTGCTCGAGCGGTCGCGGACGCACCTCGACCAGCGAGCGCGCGGTGATGGTGAGCGACGCGTGGGGCGACAGCACGTCGAACGCCGCGACCCGCGTGCCGAAGTAGTCGACGTACTGGTTGACGGATGTCGACGGCTCGATGTCGAGCGACGAGTTCAGCACGAACTGGCTGTCGGTCGAGCCGGGGAGCATGCGCGCCTCGTTGTACGAGGCCGTCACGTCGCCCAGATAGCTGAACCCGGTCTGGTGCTCGATGCGCAGGCGTTTCATGAGATCTCTCCGATCCAGCTGGGCTCGGCCTGCGTCGGGAAGAACCGGCCGCGGATCGCTTCGGATGCCTCGCGCGTGACGGTCTGCACGCGGTCCATGTGCGTGGGCAGCTCGCTGAGGATCTCGGAGATCGGCCGGTACTCGAGGTCGTTGCGGATCTGCCCGAGCGCGCGCAGCACCGTGTTGGAGTGGCCCACGCGATCGGCGCGCGGGTCGATCGCGCTCATGCACTCCTCGGCGCGCTGGATCGAGTAGATGATCGAGCGCGGGAAGAGCCGGTCGAGCAGGAGGAACTCGGCGGCATTGCCGGCGCTCGGCATGCCGCGGTACGTGCGCAGGTAGGCCTCGTAGGCGCCGCACGAGCGCAGGATCGTCGTCCACGACGGACCGGATGCCTCGGTCAGCGACCGTGTCGCCAGCAGGCGCGCGGTCATGTCGGTGCGCTCGATGCTGCGTCCGAGCGTGAAGAACTGCCATGCCTCGTCGCGGCTGGTGGACGAGTCGACGATGCCGACGGCGAGCGCCGCGCGCTCGCGCACCCACTGGAAGAACTCGTGCACGCGGTCGTTCTGCAGGCGCCGCGGCATCCGTGCATTCGTCGTGTTGAGCGTCTCCCACAGCTCCGTCGAGACGATCTCCCGCGCGCGGCGGGCATTCTCGCGCGCAGCCGTGAGGGCGTAGGCGATGCTCGAGGGGTTCATGCGATCGACCGCGAGGCGGGCCAGCACGTCTTCGCGGCGGACGTGCTCCACTCCCGGCGGCGGGGCGGAGCCCATGACGCTGAGCAGCGACCGGCAGGCGGTGTCCTCGTCGATCCAGGGGTCTTCGAGCAGCAGCTGCAGGTGCACGTCGAGGATGCGCGCCGTGCCGTCGCTGCGCTCGATGTACCGCCCGATCCAGAACAGGCTCTCCGCGATGCGACTCAGCATGTCGTGTCCTCGGAAGCTCGACGCGTTTCGTCCCGGTCGCCGGCGCTCCCTCGCTCGACGACCGGAATCCCGGTCGCTGAGCGGGCGATGCGAGACGAAACGCCCTCGACCGCGGCCTGCCGCTGCTGTTGCTGTTGCTGCTGCTCCTGCTGCTCGACGCGGGAGCGGGGCCGGTCGTGCGGCGAGTGGGTGGGCTCGGTCTGGGCGTCGTAGATGATCGGCACCGCGGCGGTCACCGTCGACGCCTGGTCGGCGACGAGCTCGGGCATGCCGCGGCCGTGGCCGTACTCGACCTTTCCGGGCGCGGAGCCGCCGACGATCCACGTGTCCTTCGAGCCGCCGCCCTGGCTGGAATTGACGACGAGCTGACCTTCCGGCAGGGCGACGCGGGTCAGGCCTCCGGGGAGCACCCAGACGTCTTCTCCGTCGTTGACCGCGAAGGGCCGCAGGTCGGCGTGGCGCGGTCGCATGCCGTCCTCCACGAGGGTGGGGATCGTCGACAACATGACCACGGGCTGAGCGATCCAGCCGCGGGGGTCGGCGCGCAGGCTGTGCCGGAGCTTCTCGAGCTCGGCGGGCGAGGCATCCGGTCCGACGACCAGCCCCTTGCCGCCCGAGCCGTCGACCGGCTTCACCACCAGCTCGTCGAGCCGGTCGAGCACCTCTTCGAGGGCGTTCGGGTCTTCGAGCCGCCACGTGTCGACGTTCTTGAGGATCGGCTCCTCCGCCAGGTAGTAGCGGATGAGGTCGGGCACGTACGTGTACAGCAGCTTGTCGTCGGCGACGCCGTTTCCCACCGCGTTCGCGATGGTGACGTTGCCGAGCCGCGCCGCCAGCATGAGTCCCGGTGCGCCGAGCATCGAGTCGGCGCGGAACTGCAGCGGATCGAGGAACTCGTCGTCGACACGTCGATAGATCACGTCGACGCGCTTGGGGCCGCGGGTGGTGCGCATGAACACCTTGCCGCCGATGCACAGCAGGTCGCGGCCCTCGACGAGCTCGACGCCCATGAGTCGCGCGAGCAGCGTGTGCTCGAAGTAGGCGGAGTTGTAGACGCCGGGCGTGAGCACGACGACGTTCGGGTCCTCGATGCCGGCGGGCGCCGAGGCGCGCAGCGCCGCGAGCAGCTTGTTCGGGTAGTCGCCGACCGGGCGCACCCGCATCGAGACGAAGAGCTCGGGAAGGGTCTGCGCCATGACACGCCGGTTCGAGATGACGTAGCTGACGCCCGACGGCACGCGCACGTTGTCTTCGAGCACGCGCATCTCGCCGTGCTCGTCGCGGATGAGATCGATGCCCGACACCTGGATGCGCACGCCGTTGGCGGAGTGGATGCCGGCGGCCTGGCGGTAGAAGTACTGCGAGCTCGCGATCAGCCCGGCGGGCAGCACCTCGTCGCGCACGCAGTACTGATGCCCGTAGGCGTCGTCGAGGAAGGCCTCGAGCGCGCGCACGCGCTGCTTCACACCGGCCTCGATGCGCGACCACTCGTCGAACGTGATCACGCGGGGCACGGCATCCAGCGGGAAGGGACGCTCCTCGCCCGCGAAGTCGAACGTCACGCCCTGCGCGAGATACGAGCTCGCGAGCGAATCGGTGCGCCCGCGCAGCTCCTCCTGAGTCATCTGCGCGAGCGCCTGGTAGAGCTCTCGATAGGCCTCGCGCGACTCGGCCGGCGCACCCGGGTGCGCCGGGTTTCCGAACATCTCGTCGAACGCGGGAACCCCCGAGGGCGTCTTGCGCGGCGCGAGCGTGGACCCGTAGCCGTCGAACAGATCACCCATCCGGACAGCCTAATGCGGGCCGTGTTGCCGCGGTGTTTCGACGGATGCCGGCAGCACCGTGAGCGCGAGCGCCGGCGGCGGGACGACACCCGCGAACCGGCGCCCATCCCGCTCACGGCACGCTGCACCGCGCCGCGGACCGGTGCGCCGTAAGAACCCCGTAATCCCGGACACCGCCCTGCGGACGCTCACGAACCATACGCTGGCACCATGGCAGCGACCCGACCGGCGGGACGCGCCCCGGCCCCGCTGACGTGGGTCGCGGGCGTGGCTGCCGTGCTGCTCGGGGCGGGGCTCGGCGAGTTGACGGCCATCGTCGTCAGCCCCTCGTCCAGCCCCGTGGCCGCGATCGGCGCCGCCCTCATCGACCTCGCGCCGCCGTGGGCGAAAGACACCGCGATCGCCCTGTTCGGCACGGCCGACAAGATCGCGCTCGTGGTCGGCATCGCCCTCGCGATGCTGGTCCTCGCCGCGCTCGCCGGCTGGCTGCAGGCACGCCGTCCGCCGTGGGGCGTCGTCGTGATCGCCGCGTTCGGCATCACCGGCGCGATCGTCGCGGCGACGCGACCCGGCGCCGGCGCACTCGCCTGGCTGCCGGCACTCGTCGCAGGTGCGGTGGGCGCCGTTGCGCTCTGGCTGCTGATCCGGCTGCTCCAGCCGGCGCCGGCCGGGCCAGCACCGGCCGACCCCTCACCGGCCGGGCCAGCACCGGCCGACCCTGCACCGGCCGACCCGGCACCGGCCGAGCCTGCACCGGCCGGGCCCGCACCGGCCGAACCCGCAGCGCCCATTGCCGCTCCCGCCTCGGACGTGCCCGCCGCCTCGCCGCCCAGCCGGCGCGCGTTCTTCGCGTGGGCGGGTGCCGCAGCGGCAGCCGGCATCCTCGCGACAGTGGTCGGCGTGCGAGGTGCGACGTCGGCGACGGTCGCCGCCGTCCGGCGGGCGGTGAGGCTGCCGCAGCCGGCGGTCGCGGCATCCGCCGTCCCCGCCGGCGCGGAGCTCGACATCGCCGGCCTCGCCGATGTCGTCACGCCCAACGACCGGTTCTACCGCATCGACACCGCCCTCATCGTGCCCGAGGTCGACCCCGCGGACTGGCGCCTGCGCGTGCACGGCATGGTGGCGAACGAGTTCGAGCTGACGTGGGACGAGCTGCTGGCGCTGCCCCTCGAGGAGTCGTTCACAACGCTCGCCTGCGTGTCGAACGAGGTCGGCGGCACCCTGATCGGCAACGCGCGGTGGCTGGGCTACCCGCTCCGCGAGCTGCTGGCACGTGCCCGCCCCACGGCGGACGCCGACATGGTGCTGTCTCGCTCGATCGACGGGTTCACGGCATCCACCCCGCTGGACGCCCTCACCGACGAACGCAACGCGATCCTCGCCGTCGGCATGAACGACGCCCCGCTGCCGACGGAGCACGGCTTCCCGGTGCGCATGGTGGTGCCGGGGCTGTACGGCTACGTGTCGGCGACGAAGTGGGTCGTCGATCTCGAGGTCACGCGCTTCGACCGCGCGACCGCGTACTGGACGACGCGCGGATGGTCGGAGCGCGGACCGATCAAGCTGCAGTCGCGCATCGACGTGCCGCGTCGCGGCCAGGGCCTGAAGGCCGGGGAAGTGGTCGTCGCGGGCGTGGCGTGGCAGCAGCAGGTGGGCGTCGAGGGCGTCGAGGTGCGCATCGACGAGGGCGAGTGGATGCCGGCTGCCCTCGCGACGGCCATCTCGGACGACACGTGGGTGCAGTGGAGCTTCCCCTGGACGGCGACGACGGGTGACCACGTCATCGAATGCCGCGCGACGAGCAAGGCCGGAGAGGTGCAGACCGAGAAGACGGCGCCGCCCGCCCCGGACGGGGCCACCGGCTGGCACTGGCGCACGGTGTCGGTCTTCGACTGACGGCCGGGGCCGACCCGGTTCAGGCGGAGAGCACCACGCGCAGCTGCTCGACCGCCCAGTCCAGCTCGGTGCCGCGGATGACGAGCGGCGGTGCGATGCGGATGGTCTGGCCGTGCGTGTCCTTGACGAGCACTCCGCGGCCGATGAGCCGTTCGGCGATCTCGCGGCCGGTGCCGACGGCAGGATCGATGTCGACACCCGCCCAGAGCCCCGCGACGCGGATCTCCGTCACGCCATGGCCGATGAGCGCCTGCAGCTTGGACTCGAGGTGCTCGCCCAAGAGCTTGGCGCGCCGCTGGAACTCGCCGGTCTGCAGCATCTCGACGACACGGAGACCCACCGCCGCGGCGAGCGGGTTCCCGCCGAAGGTCGAGCCGTGCTCGCCCGGGTGGATCACGCCGAGGACATCGCGATCGGCGACGACCGCTGAGACGGGAAGGATGCCGCCGCCCAGCGCCTTGCCGAGCAGGTACACGTCGGGCACGACGCCTTCGCGGTCGCACGCGAACGTCTCGCCGACACGGCCGAGGCCCGACTGGATCTCGTCGGCGATGAGCAGCACGCCGCGGCGTGTGCAGATCTCGCGCACCGCCCGGAGGTATCCCTCGGGCGGCACCACGACGCCCGCCTCGCCCTGGATCGGCTCGATGAGCACGGCGACCGTGTCGGCGGTGATCGCCGCGTCGATGACGGCGGCGTCGCCGAAGGGCACCGACACGAAGCCCGGCGTGAACGGCCCGAAGTCGGCCCGCGCCTGCGGGTCGTCGCTGAAGCCCACGATCGTGGTCGTGCGGCCGTGGAAGTTGCCGTGGGCGACGACGATGCGCGCGGCATCCGGCGCCACGCCCTTCACGCGATAGCCCCACGCACGTGCGACCTTGATGCCGGTCTCGACCGCCTCTGCGCCCGTGTTCATGGGCAGCACGAGATCCTTGCCGCACAGCGCGGCGAGTGCGGCCGCGAACGGCCCCAGGCGATCGTTGTGATACGCGCGGCTGGTGAGCGTGAGGCGGTTCAGCTGCTCCTGCGCCGCGGCGAGCAGCGCCGGATGCCCGTGACCGAAGTTGAGCGCCGAGTAGGCCGACAGCAGGTCCAGGTAGCGCTTGCCTTCGACATCGGTCACCCACGCGCCCTCCCCGCGGGAGATCACCACGGGCAGCGGGTGGTAGTTGTGCGCGACGTGCTCCTCTTCGGCGGCGATGATCTGGCTCATCGCCGCGTCGACGGAGGGCGAAGTGGCGGTCATGGTGCTCCTCTTTCCCGCCGTCAGCGCCGCAGCTCGAGCGTGCAGCACTTGATGCCGCCGCCGCCGAGCAGCAGCTCGGACAGATCGACGAGCACCGGGTTGTAGCCGCGCTCGCGCAGCTGCGCCTCGAAGCCCTTCGCACGCGGCGAGATGATGACGTTGAGCCCGTCGCTGGCCGAGTTGAGCCCGAACACGGCGCCATCGGCGTCGGCGACGCGGATCGCGTCGGGGTAGCGCTCGGCGAGGATCGCCTGGCTGCGCTCATCGAACGCCTGCTCGAGGTAGGCGATGTTGGCCTTCTCGACGCCGCCCGTGCCTTCGACCGGATCGAGCACCGAGATGGCGGTGTCGAGGTGGTAGAACCGCGGGTCGACGAGGTTGAGGCTGACGACCTCCTTGCCGAACACGTCGGCCAGTTCGCGGTGGCTGTCACCCGTCGAGCGGAAGCCGGTGCCGGCGAGGATCGTGTCTCCGACCAGGAGGAAGTCGCCTTCGCCCTCGTTGACCTCGACGGGCTCGGCGACCTCGAAGCCGTTCGCGCGGAACCAGTCCATGAAGGCCGGGCCCTCGGGCACACGCTCCTGGAACCGGAACTTCGCGCCGTAGGCGACGTTGTCGATGACGAAGCCGCCGTTGGCGGTGTACACCATGTCGGGCAGGCCATCGATGGGGTCGATGAGGTGCACCTCGTGGCCGAGTGCGATGTAGGTGTCGTACAGCGCCTGCCACTGACGGACGGCGAGAGCCGTGTCGGTCGGGTTCGCCGGCTCCATCCACGGGTTGATCCGGTAGCTCACGATGAAGTGCTCGGGGCGGCACATCAGGTAGCGGCGCACCTGCTGGATGCGACCCGCGGCGACGGCGGTCTCGGTCGCACCTTCGGTCGCCGAACTGGTCGAGGTGGCGGGCGCGGTGTTCTGCGTGGACATCTTGCTCCTGTACGAGGGGCGGCGGACGCTGTCCAGGGGCCCGGCGGCCCTTCGACTCGCTGCGCTCGCTCAGGAACCGCGACGGAAGGGGACAACCGGGCACGCCGCGACCATTCTCTCACGAAGGTTGTGCGCGCCCTGGGAGCAGGTCCCCGCGCCGTTTCCACGCAGCTGCGGAGCCTCCGGGCGTGGGCCCGGCGGCAGCCTCAGGCCGCCGTCACCACGACCTTCCCGACCGTGTGCCCGGCGGCGACGTGGGCGAGCGCGGCGGGCGCGGCGTCGAACGGGAACGTCCGCTCGATGACGGGGCGCAGCGACCCGGCCGCGGCGAGGGCGATGAGCTCCGCGAGCACGTCGGGCTTCGCGGTCGCCGCGAGCGGGCGAAGCGGCCGTCGCGAGCCGATCGAGCGCAGGGAGGCGCCCAGGATCCGCCCCATCGGTCCCAGCAGGCGACCGCCCTCCCCCGACACGAGCACGACCCGGCCGCCGTCGCGCACGAGGCGCTGCAGCACACGCAGCGGCGCGGTGCCGGCGATGTCGACGACCACGTCGAACGAGCCGTCCTCGAGCTCCGGCGAACCGGGCTGCACACGGCGATAGTCCAAGGTGCGCGTCGCGCCCAGCCCTTCGACGAGGTCACGGTTCTGCTCACCGCACAGCGCCCAGACCTCGGCGCCGCGCAGGACCGCGAGCTGCACGGTGAACGTGCCGACGCCGCCCGAGGCGCCGATCACCAGAACGCGATGACCGGATGCCGCGCCGCCGCGCTCGAGCGCCTGCCACGCGGTCCCGCCCGCGATCGGGAGTGCCGCCGCGACGACGGCGTCGAGAGCGGGAGGGCGGGGCACGAGCCGAGCGGCCGGTGACAGCGCGTAGCGTGCGAGCCCGCCGCCGCCGGGCAGCTCCCCCACGACCTCATCGCCGACGGCCACCTGCGTCACGCCGTCGCCGATCGCGACCACGGTTGCCGCGGCATCCATCCCCCGCACCGGCTGACGCGGCCGGCGCAGGCCGAACGCGAGACGCACGAGGAGCGGCTCACCCCGCATGACGCGGATGTCGCCGTTGTTGAGGCCGGTCGCGCGAAGCTTCAGCAGGGCCTCGCCGCGTCCGGGTGCGGGGACGTCGACCGTCTCCCGGGCGATGGCGTCGGCCTCGCCGTAGCGGTGCTGGGTCCACGCGGGCATCGTGTCGGTGCGCAGCGTCGAGGGACGGGGATCGGACATGTCATTCCTCCGGATAGTCGAAGAGGTCGTCGAGACCCACGCCGAAGGCGCGGGAGAGCTGGAAGGCGAGCTCGAGCGTGGGCGAGTACTTGCCCTGCTCGATGGCGATGAGGGTCTGTCGAGTCACGCCGATCCGGCGGGCGAGCTCGGCCTGGGTGATGCCGGCCGCCTCGCGCACGGCGCGGATCGAGTTGGTGACCTTGGTCGGCTTGACCATCAGACGAGTCCGCGGCGGTACGCGATCACGCTGGCGATGCCGCCGACGATCGTCGAGATCGCGAACCCGAAGAACATCGTGTTGGCGATCCAGAACCAGTCGGCCTCGAAGGCGCACAGCACGATGACGGCGAGACCGGCGATGACGGTGAACGCCTGGCCCACCCTGCCGCTCATAGCGCTGATGTCGCGGTCGCGCTGATCGCTGGTGCCGACGCCGTCGGGGTCGCGCATGCCGGCGAGGATCCCCCACACGATGCTGATGACGATCGCCGCGACGATGCTGCCGCCGATCGTCCAGAGCATCAGCGGCACCCAGTCGACATCCGTCAACGGCCCGCCACCCGCCTGCTGCATGACCAGGATCAGGTAGACAGCGACCCCGACCACGCTCGCGATGAGGCTCGCCCAGATGTTGCGCTCTTCGTAGACCATGAGATGCCCCCGGCAGTGTGTAAAAGATTCTTGACACTGAACTTAGGCCGGTCTGCCGCGCATGTCAAGAATCTTTTACACATCTGAGAGGACCCGACATGAATGTTCGTCTGCGACCCCTCGCTGGACCGGCGAGCTCCTACCTGGCCCTCGCCGTATTCGGCATGCCGGGCTCTCTGCTGGTGCGGCCCCCTCGCGGCCGAGAGCTTCGGCAACGCGCAGCTCGGCGTCGCGCTCGAACTCCGACCCGCGGAATCAACCTCGATCGCGCCCGCCCCCGTAGCACTGATCGGCGAGCCGGTCAGGTGACGCGGATGCCGTGGGAAGCGGCATCCGTCATGACATCCGTCGCCCGATCATGCGAGTGTCGCGTGCACCGGCAGAGCATCCCATTCAGCCCGCAGCACACCCATCACGACGGAGTCGTAGCGCGCGCCGCGCACCTCGCGGGCGTTGCGGAAGCGCGCCTCCTCGACGAAGCCGAGCCGGTGCCCGACCCCGAGCATGCGCGAGTTGCCCGACCACGTGGAGTAATCGAGACGCACGACCTCGGTCGCCGCGAAGAGGTAGTCGGTCCAGATCCGCAGCGCCTCCGTGCCCACGCCGCGGCCCCGGGTCGCGGGGTCGTAGACGGTCAGGCCCATGCGGCGCCAGTCCGACTCCTCGGACTCCCAGTGCCACGAGATCGAGCCGACCATCGCGTCGGGCTCTTCGTCCATCACGATCACGGCTCGCGCCAGAGGTGACTCGGCGGCATACTCCCCCGAGGCGATGTGGCCGCGGAACCGATCGAGGCGCTCGTCGATCTCGGACGACGAGAGCTTCGGGAAGTACGGCCCATCCCACCTGTGCCAGTCTTGCTCGGGCTGCAGCCAACGGCGGTACGCCTCGAGGTCGCCTTCCTCGTAAGCGCGGACGGCGACGCCGTCACTCCGGCCGATCACTCGATATGCGCTCACCCGCCCCAGTCTTCCAGGATGCCGTGGGCCGAGGCATCAGCTCGCGTCGAGGCCCCCGTCCGGGCGGAGCCCTCGGTTCGAGTGCCACGTTGTGTGGACTCAGCGCCTGTGAAGGCACATATCGTGACACTCGAACCTGCGACGTACGGCACCGCCGCCTCCCCGTGAGGGAAGACGGCGGCGCGTCGGCTCGGCTGCCGCCCGCTACCCGTTCGGGTCCTGGAACAGCCGAGGGGCGAAGTCGATGAGGTTCTTCTGCCAGACGTCCCACCCGTGAGGGCCGACCGTCACGCCGTCGAACTCGTAATCGATGCCCAGCTGATCCAGCACCGGAAGGAGTTCATCACCGACCCGTACGTGAAGTCCGTGATGTCACCGGTGTAGAGGCGATACAGCTCGGTGCCCGCGTTGATGGCCTCGACGTCGACGCCTGCCGTCCCGCCGAAGCCCGCTGCGAAGGTCCCGATCCAGGCGAACTCGCCGGGATGCGCCTTGAGCACGGACACTGTGCGCGCCCCGCCGGCCGACAGCCCGGCCAGCGCCCGGTCGGCGGGATCGCTGCTGACGTTGTAGCGCTCCTCTGTCACCGGTACGACGTTCTCGAGCAGCTCCCGCGGGTAGTCCCCGACGTTGCCGTTGGGCATCACGACGACCATCGGCTCGATGGCGCCGTCTAGCGACAGGTTGTCGAGGATCTGGCGTGCACGCCCGACCTCCACCCAGTCGGTCCAGCTCTGACCGCCGCCGTGGTTGAGCACGAACAGCGGATAGGGCTCGGCGCGGTCGGGGTCGTATCCCGGCGGGGTCCACACGTAGGCACTGCGCTGCTGGCCGGCCACGGTGCTCTCGTAGGTCATGACGTCCAGGTCCCCGCCCTGACCCTCGGCGACGTCGGCAAGCAGTCGCGATCCCTCTCCGGGGACGAGGAAGGTGCTCCACGCCGGCTCCGATGTCACCTTCGTCGGGTTGGACGTGTCCTTGACGGACTGACGATCGACGATGAGCCGATAGTGGTAGAACTTCTCCTCGAGCGGGCCGACGGTCGCCCTCCAGCGATCACCGACCTTGTTCATCTCCACCCGCAGCCAGCTGCCACCGGGCGCCCAGTTCGCCCACACCGAGACGTACTCGGCATCGGCGAAGTCGGTCGTCGTCTCGAACGTCACGAAGTCGTCCTCGGTGAGCCACGGTGTGGGCGTCGTGCCCGCGGCGGGCGGCTCGAAGCGCTCCGTGAGCGCCGTGTGCCCCTCGCTCATGGCGGGATCGGATGCCACACCGGTGAACAGCCGCGGCGCGAAATCGATGAGGTTCTCCTGCCAGGCGTTCCAGTTGTGTCCGGCATCCGGGTTCACACCGTCGAACTGATAGTCCAGTCCGAGCTCGTCGAACTTCTGGAACGAGTCGTAGACGTCGTTGTGCGCGATGTCGGTCTTGTTGCCGACATAGACGCGGAACAGCTCGGTTCGGTCGTTCATCCTGTCGACGGGGATGGCGTCGAGGTCGCCGAAGCGTCCGGCTCCGAACGTGCCGATCGCGTCGAACTCGCCCGGGTGCTCGCTGAACACCTCGAATGCCTGGCCCCCGCCCATCGACAGGCCCGCGAGCGCCCGATGGTTCTTGGAGGGCGAGACGTTGTAGGTCCGCTCGACGGCAGGGACGATGTTCTCGAGCAGCTCAGCCGAGAAGTCGTCGACGTTGCCGTTGCCCATCACGACGAGCATGTCTTCGAGCTGGCCCCGCAGCCACAGGTTGTCGAGGATCTGCTCCGCACGCCCCACCTCGACCCAGTCGCGGTAGCTCTGGCCGCCACCGTGCTGGAGGTACAGCACGGGCAGCTTCTTCCCCTTGGGCCGGTAGGTCGGCGGAACCCAGACGAGCGCCTCGCGCTCCTCGCCCGCGACGGAACTGGCGTACGAGAGCGTCTGGACGACGCCGGCCTGCTCGGGCGCATCCGCCAGCAGCGCCGCCGACTCGCCGGGGATGAAGAACGTGCTCCACTCCGGTTCGGATGCGACGCTCGTCGGGTTGCTCGTGTCCTTCAGGACTTTGCTGTCGTCCCCCGTGACCTGGTAGTAGTACAGGCCGGGCTCGAAGGGCCCGTACGTCGCGGTCCAGTTGGCGCCGCTGCGCTGCAGCCCGATCTGCGCCCAGTTGTGCGAGGGTCCGAAATTGCCCTCGACGACCACCTGCGACACCGGCCCGACCGCGGCTTCGACGGCGGCGTTGGGGACGGCGATCCGCAGATATCCGCCTTCCTGCTGCGCGATCCAGGGGTCCGCCGCGCTCGCCGGCGCGGCCGCCATCAGCCCGGTGAGTGCCAGGACTGCAGCAGTCACGACGGCAACGGCTCGTCTCGCTCTCCCGAACCGGCGGGAGCGCCGGTCCTCGGATGTGATCTCCATCGATTCCTCATCTCGTGTGACTCGACCGGCTCCGGGAGCACGCTGGCCCCCGGGGCCGACTGGCTGCGACGGGCGGGCGCGCAGCGAAGCGCGCGCATTTACAACGTAGTAATTCCCGTCCTCGCTCACTCTTGCAGAGCCGGTCACATCTGGTCAAGGGAAAAGTACAACGTCGTAAACGGCGCTTCACAACGTCGTGGATCGGCGGTAGCCTGGCGCCCGCACGGCCTTCGTGCGAGGCCTGCAGCGACTGCCGGCATCCTTCTCGCACGCAGTCTGACGCTCTGCATCGAGCTATCGAGCGGGCGCGGCCGTCGAATCGCGGACGACGAGAGTCGTGGCCAGTTCGACCCGGGTGACGTCCGGCCGCGGCTCGTCGAGCAGCTGGAGAAGCAGCTTCGTCGCCTGCTCGGCCATCTCGCGAAGCGGCTGATGAACGGTCGTCAGCCGCGGGCTCGCGAGCTCGGCGATCGCAAGGTCGTCGTAGCCGACGACAGACAACCCGCTCGGCACCGCGATTCCCCTCGCCTGCGCCGCGTACACCACACCTAGGGCCTGCAGATCGTTCCCCGCGAAGATCGCGGTCGGCGGATCGGCGAGTCGCAGCAGCTCGGAGGCATGCCTCTCGCCCCCCTCACGCCGGAAGTCGCCGTAGCGGATCCACTCCGGCTCGATCGCCAGCCCGGCGGAGGTCATCGCCGCTCGGTAGCCATCGAGTCGCGCCAGGGAGCACATGACATCCTCGGGACCGGTGATCGCCGCGATCCGGCGATGTCCCAGCTCCAGCAGGTGCCTCGTCGCCGCGAGACCGCCGGACCAGTTCGCCGACCCGACGGAGGGGATGCCGGGTGCCGGGTCCCCTGCCGGATCGATGGTGACGAACGGGATGCCTCGCGCCTTGAGCGTTGCGCGACCCTGCGGAGGCACATCGGCGAACAGCAGGATGATCCCGGTAGGTCCGCGGCGCACGACGGCATCGATCCACTCGGGTCCGGGCGCACGCCTGTCGCCGCTGACCGACAGTGAGATCGCCAGGCCCACCTCGGCGGCGCTCTCGCGAACCCCTTCGATGACGGCGAGTGCCCAGTCGCCGTCGAGTTCGTGCAGCACCACCTCGATGTACTCGCGCCGTTCTTTGCTCTTCCGGCGTCGATAGCCGCTCCTGCGCAGCTGCTCCTCGACGAGGGCGCGCGTCGCCGACGACACGTCGGCCGCACCGTTGAGCACCTTCGAGATGGTCGTCAGCGACACCCCGGTCTGTGCGGCGATCTCCTTGAGGGTCACCCGCTGGGCCCGCGCCATCACACCACCCGTGCTAGCGCGCCGCGCGCCGGAGTATCGTCGCCAGCCCCTCGCGGATCCGGCAGTGGGCGAACGAGAAGGCGTCAGCCATGTTCCAGCCGCCGAGCCCGAACCCCCTCAGGGTCACCGGCCCGTCGTCGGCCACGATGCGGGTCCCGTCGACACGGAGCATGCCGTGCGGCGTCATCGACTCTCCTCCTCGGTGTGCACGTCTGAGACGGATCGGTCGGCTGCGCTCAGTCGAGCGTCAGAACCGTCCACGAGACAGGCGGCAGCGTGATGCTGACCGTGCCCTCGCCGACCCTCACCGAGGTGTTCTCCCGCGGGGTGACGCGTTCGGGATCATCCAGGGTGTTCGCCGCGTGGATGTCGCCGTCGAAGAGCGACGTCGCCCGCACGTCGCCGATAGCACCCACCGCACGGGTGTCGATGTCGAGTGTGACCTCCTCCGTCAGGCTGCGGTTCACGGCGAAGACCGTCGTTCCGCCGCCGGCCGCGTCGTGGGTCGCGACGGCGTCGACGACCGGCACCTCGCCGTAGAGCTCGGTGTCGTAGGTCGGGCTGTCGAGCTTGAGCTCGAGCGCGACGTCGCGGGCCAGTCTCGAGGTGAGCGAGAACGGGTGGAACGTGGTCTGCCGCCACGCGGGGCCGCCCGGCTCGGTCATGATCGGCGCGATCACATTGACGAGCTGCGCGAGGCTGGCGGCGGTCACCCGGTCGGCGTGGCGGATCAGCGAGATCATGAGGCTGCCCAGTACGACGGCATCCAGCACCGAGTACGAGTCCTCCAGCAGCCGCGGCGCGACCGGCCACTCGGCCACGTCGGTGATCTTGTCCACCTCGTTGTAGCGGGACTGGTACCAGACGTTCCACTCGTCGAACGAGATGTTGATGGTCTTGTCGCTGCGACGGGTCGCCTTCACGTGATCTGCCGTCGCGACGACAGCCTCGATGAAGCGGTCCATGTTGACGCCCGACGCGAGGAAGCTGCCGTAGTCGTCGCCCTTGGGCTCGTAGTAGGCGTGGCACGAGATGAAGTCGACGTCGTCGTAGGTGTGCTCGAGGACCACACGCTCCCAGTCGCCGAACGTCGGCATCTGCGCGCTCGAGCTGCCGCAGACGACGAGCTCGAGATCGGGATCGATCTGCCGCATCGCGCTCGCCGTCTTCGCCGCGAGCCTGCCGTACTCCTCAGCCGTGCTGTGGCCGAGCTGCCACGGGCCGTCCATCTCATTGCCCAGGCACCACATCCGGATGCCGTGCGGTTCGGGATGCCCGTTCGCGACGCGTCGCTGCGCCCAATGGGTGCCCGAGCGCAGATTGGCGTACTCGAGGACGTCGAGGGCCTCGAGCACCCCACGCGTGCCCAGGTTGACCGCGTACATCAGCTCGCTGTCGACTTTCTTCAGCCAGGTCGCGAACTCGTCGAGGCCGATCTCGTTGCTCTCGGTCGAGTGCCAGGCCAGGTCGAGCCGTGGCGGTCGCTCCTCTCGCGGCCCGACGCCGTCCTCCCAGCGGTAGCCCGACACGAAGTTGCCGCCCGGGTACCGGATGGTCGAAACCCCGAGTTCGCGCACGAGCTCGATGACGTCGGTGCGGAAGCCGTCCTCGTCGGCATTCTCATGCCCCGGCTCGTAGATGCCGTCGTACACGCAACGGCCCAGGTGCTCGACGAACGAGCCGAAGAGCCGGCGATCGACGGGTCCGATCGTGAACTGCGGGTCGAGGGTGAGGTGTGCTCGGTTCATTCTTCTCTTCCAACGACGAGGGAAAGGGGCAGGGGCGTGTGCCGCGCGGTCACTTGAGGCTTCCGATCGACAGCCCGCCCTGCCAGTACTTCTGAAGCCCGAGGAACGCGATGATGAGCGGGATCACGGAGACGAGCGCGCCGAGGATGATGATGCTCCACAGGCTCTGCCCGCCCGCTGCGCCGTATGTCGATGCGGTGGACTGCCACAGCCCGATGCCGACGGTCACCGGGAAGAGGCGGTTGTCCGACAGCATCACGAGCGGGAGGAAGTAGTTGTTCCACGACGCCACGACGGAGAGCAGCACCACCGTCACGATCGCCGGGCGGAGGAGCGGCAGCGCCACCTGCAGGAACGTCCTGAACTCGCCCGCACCGTCGACGCGTGCGGCGTCCAGCAGCTCGTCGGGCACCGCATCCCGCGCGTACACGTTCATGAGGTAGACCCCGAACGGATTGAGCAGGCTGGGGAAGATCACCGCCCAGATGGTGTTCGTCCAGCCGACCTGGGCGAACAGCACGAACGTGGGGATGACGAGGGCCGTCGTCGGGATCATGACGGCACCCAGCAGGATCGCGAACGCGGCACGCCGGCCGGTGAAGCTGTACTTCGCGAATCCGTAGCCGGCCAGCACGGCGAGCACCGTCGCCCCGACGCCGCCGGCGATCGCGTAGAGGGCGGAGTTCGCCAGCCACCGTGCGTAGATGCCCCCGCTGTAGGTGAAGAGTTCGACCAGATTGCCGATGTAGTCGATGTCGTCCGAGAACCAGAGCGCACTGCCACCCCCGAACAGACCGGCCGAGCTCTTCGAGCTGTTGACGATGAGCCACCAGAACGGGATCAGGAAGTACACCATCAGCAGCGCAAGCACGATGTTCATCGGGATGCGGCCGCGCTTCTGCGGAGTCGTTCGACGCTCGAGGCGCCTCCGGGGCTTCGGGTTCGTGCCGGTGAGCTCCATGGGTGTGACGGTCATGAGAAGAAGCTCCCTCGCTTGCGGGTGGCGAACAGGAAGATGTAGACGCACAGGAAGACGACCGCCCCGAGCGCGAACGAGATCGCCGCGCCGTAGTTGTAGTTCGCCAGCGAGAACGCCTGCTGGTAGGCGTACATGTTCGGCGTGAAGTCGTTCGGAATCGCTCCGGCGGCCAGCTGCTGCAGGATCTGGGGCTCGTTGAAGAACTGCAGGGTGCCGATGAGGGCGAACACCAGGATCAGCAGCAGGGCTGGAGAGAGCAGCGGGATCTTGATCCGCAGGACGATCTGCCATTGGGATGCGCCGTCGATGCGAGCAGCCTCGTAGAGCGTCGGATCGATGCCCTGCAGCGCGGCGTACAGGATGATCATGTAGTAGCCGACCCACTGCCAGGTGACGATGTTGAGCAGGCCGTAGAAGATCAGGCTGCTGCTCAGGAAATCAGGGGCCTGTCTGCCGAAACTTTCGAAGATCTCCGCGAGGGGACCGAAGTTGTCGCTGTAGAGGAACCCCCACATCAGAGCACCGATCACGGTCGGGATCGCGTAGGGCATGAAGATCATCAGGCGCGAGAATCGCGCGAACCGTGTGATCACGATGTCGAGGATCAGCGCGATCGCGAGCGAGATCGCCATCTGCAGCGGAATGAGCACCAGCGAGAACCGGATGACGAACCACATGCCGTCGAGGAAGGACGGATCGCTGAAGGCCTTGACATAGTTCCCGAAGAGAACGAACCTCGTCCCGCCGATGAGGGACTTCTGGAACAGGCTCAGATAGAGCGCGAACCCGATCGGGAGTATGAGAAGGGCGAGAAAGACGATCCCGAAGGGTCCGACGAAGAGCCAGCCGTAAAGGTTCTGGCGCCGCGTGGTCGACCTTCTGGGCTTCGTCTTCGCGGGAGTTGCGGTTGAGGCAGTCATGATTTCTCCAGGTCTGGCAGGGGATGGCCGAGGGCCGGTCCGCAGGAGCACGGACCGGCCCTGCGGTCACGTCACTTGACGGTGAAGCCCTGCTCCTCCGCATATGCCACGACGGCCTCTTGCAGGGCGTCCGCCGCCTCGGAGCCGGTTGCGGACCCCTCGTTGATGCGGGCGATCTGCTCCGTGAGCTGCGAGTAGTAGTACTGGCCGATCGGCGTGTAGGTCATGCCCTCGTAGGCATTGGCCGCCGGCACGTACACCTCCTTGTTGGCCTGCTGGCCGCCGAAGAAGGGCACCTCATAGTCCTGGAACTCCGGAGACTCCAGCACGTTGACGTTCAGCGGGAAGATGATCTGGTTCTGCCAGCCGTCGTCCAGCGAAGCCTGGTCCGCGTACACACCGAACGCCACCTGGGCCGCGAGGTCGGGGTCGCTCGCCTGGCTCGACACCGAGAAGGCGGAGCCACCCCAGTTGATAGCGATGGGGTTGCTCGCATCCCACTGCGGCATCGGGGCAGTCGCCCAGACACCGGCATCCGCGCCCTCGCCGACACCCGCGCCCTGGAGGTAGCCCGGAGCCCAGGCGGCCGAGAGGTAGGTGGCGTAGTCGCCGTTGATGACACCCGCGATGTACTCGGGCGTGAACTGGTCCTCCGTGCCGACCAGGCCCTTCTCGACAAGTCCGCTCCAGTAGTCGAGGACCTCCTTGACCTCGGCGCTGTTGAGGTCGATCCCGATCTCACCTTCGTTGGCGGGGTCGTACTCGAACGGCTGCGCGCCGTTCTGGTACATCAGCGCCGTGACCTCGGCGGGCTGGTTCGCGGCGAAGCTGGCGAAGACCGGGCCCCCGGCATCCTTCACCGTCTGCGCGGCAGTCTCGAGCTCAGCCCACGTGGTGGGCGGAGTGATGCCGTACTGATCGAAGATGTCGGTGCGGTAGATCATGCCCATCGGGCCGCCGTCGACCGGAGCGCCGTAGACGCCGTCGCCGACGGAGACGTCCTTCCACGCGCCCTCGCTGAAGTTGTCCTTCACGTCCTCGTAGCCGAGGTCGTTCAGCTCGACCAGGGCGTCCTGCGCCTGGAAGGTCGCGATCCGGTCAGCCTCGACCATCATGACGTCGGGGGCGCCGCTGCCGGCTGAGATCGCGGTCTGGAACTTGTCGTAGGCGTCACCGCCCGCACCGGCGTTCGTCCAGCAGACCTGGACCTCGTCGTTCTGCTCGTTGAAATTGTCGACGACGAGCTCCATGTTGGGGTACCAGGCCCACATGGTGACGACCGGCAGATCCTCTTTGGGGATGGAGTTCGTGCAGTTCGCGTCGTCGTTGCCGCCGCCGTCGGCATTGTCGCCGCCACCTCCGGCGGTGCAGGCAGCCAGAGCGCCGACCAGGGCGAGCGCTGTGACTGCAGCAAGGACAGGCTTCGTCTTCACTGGAGTTTCCTTTCGGTATTGCTGACTTCTTCGTCGGTGCACGACCGTTCCGAGGGCCGGTCCGCCCCGGGTGGCGACGGTCGGTCCAGGTGGTCTACAACGTTGTAGAGCAACGTTGTAGTCACTTTCCCACCGGCCGCATCGGCTGTCAAGACGCCGGCGGGATTTTCTGGGCGGCGGGCGAAACTTCTGCCGTCAGTAGGTGACCGGCGCGCTGCCCAGGCGGGCCAGGAGCGCCAACAGGGCCGCGTACGCCTCATCGCGATAGGCCGCGATCTCCGGCGCGCGCTCCGGCCCCGGTCGCGATCGCGTTGCGAGCCGCGTCGAGCAGATGGCGGGCGGTGGCCGCGGCGCGACGCGAGGCGGGAGTCGACGGAAGGGATCGCGTCCGGACTCCGTCCTCGGCGCATCGTCGGTCCGCCATGACGCGCACCGCGGGCACGATACACTTCTTTTACAACGTTGCATTGCGGCGTCGCATACGCTCCGCGGCTCCCTCGGCGCACACCGCTCGCCGACTCGGGAACGCAGTAGAGTGCAGAGATCGCACATGGGAAGGCGGGAGCATCGATGGGGGCAACGATGCATGACGTCGCCCGAGTGGCCGGCGTCTCGATCAAGACGGTGTCGAACGTCATCAACGACTATCCGCACGTCCGACCCGGCACGCGCGATCGCGTCAATGAAGCGATCGAGCAGCTCGACTACCGCCCGAACCTCTCGGCGCGGGGGCTGCGGTCCGGCCGCACAGGTGTCATCGGGCTGGCTGTGCCGTCACTGCGCGAGAACTACTTCGCCGAACTCGCGGACGAGGTGATCAGGGCGGCCGAGAAGCGCGGCCTCGGTGTCATGGTGGAGCAGACCAGCGGCGAGCGCGAGGCCGAGCTGCGCGCGGTCACCGGCAACCGTCCACGCTTCCTGGACGGCCTGCTGTTCAGCCCGGTGAGCCTCGGACAGGACGATGCCGAAGCGCTCGCCGTCGACGGACCGCTCGTGCTCCTCGGCGAACGCATCTTCGGCGGACCCACCGACCACGTCACCATGCACAACACCTCGTCGTCTCAGGCGGCGGTGGAGCACCTGCTCGAGATCGGGCGCCGACGCATCGCGCTGGTCGGCGCCGACCTGCACGGACGCGACGAGGCGAGTTCGGCGAATCTGCGCCTGAAGGGCTACCTGCGTGCCCTCGAGCAGGCCGGTATCCCGCTCGATCCGGAGCTCGTCCGCCCGACCGCGATGCTCCGCTGGAACCGGGCCGGCGGCGCGGCGGCAACCCACCTCATGGTGCGCGAGGGCGTGGAGTTCGACGCGGTCTTCGCCCTCAACGACACCCTCGGCCTCGGCGTGCTGCGCGCGTTGCGCGAGGAGGGCCTGCGCGTTCCCGACGACGTCGCCGTCATCGGCTTCGACAACATCGACGAGAGCAACTACTCGGTCCCCTCGATGTCGACGGTCGACACCGGCCGCGCCGAGATCGCGGCTATCGCGGTCGACCGGCTCATCGCGCGCATCAAGGAGAAGGGCGAGCGCCGGCCGCCCGAGACCGTCAAGCCGTCCTTCCGCATCGTGCGGCGCGAATCGACCGGCTTCGCCGACACCACGGCCGACTAGCGCCGTGGAGGATCACGGGTGCCGCCGCCCGCGGCATCCGCGATCCTTCGTCAGATGACCGCCTCCGACCAGGGGTCGGGGTTGCCGAAGCGGTGCGCCGTGATCGTCACAGACTGCTCACGCAGGAACGGGAGCAGCTCGAGCCGCCCGGCGGTGGTGACCTCGTTGTCGTAGATCGCGAGGTCGGGGTCGCCGCCCACAGCCGCTGCCACCGTGGCGTGCAGCGCCGCGACGGACTCCCGCGGGCCGATGAGGCGCGCGCGCGACGGCCGGGGAGCCGGGTCCGCGTCGGCGACGGCCGCCATGAGGTCGTCGCCCACCACGATGCGCTGCAGCCACTGCTCGTCGGTCTCGACGTACACGGCGACGTCCTCGTCGGCGAGCACGCGACGCACGGCGGCCGGGAGCCCGACGGGTGTGCTCAGCGTCAGACCGGAGCCCGCCCGGAGTCCGGCGACCACCACGCGCAGCACCGCCTGCCACGAGGCGTCCGCCGTCGCCCGCAGCGCGACGGCCGGGATCGGGCGGTAGCGGAACAGGTTGCGCTCGATGCCGAGGCCGGAGACGTCCTTCACCTGCCCGAACTCGCGATCCCACACGATCGCGTCCGAGAGCGCGCCGCGGCGCAGCCACTCGAACGCCTCGTAGTCCAGCGACGGCTGGGCGGCTTCGATGAGGGCGGCGATGCGGGTGTCGAGCCCGCGCAGGTGCAGCGTCGCCGACGGCGGCGCACCGGTGGTCGCGCGCCAGCGGCCGAGTCCGACGAGGTAGTTCGGGCCGCCGGCTTTCGCGCCGGCTCCCACCGATGACCGCTTCCAGCCGCCGAAGGGCTGCCGCTGCACGATAGCGCCGGTGATGCCGCGGTTGACGTAGAGGTTGCCGGCCTCGACCCGGTCGAGCCACAGGGCCAGGTCGCCGGGGTGCTGCGTGTAGAGGCCCGCCGTGAGCCCGTACGACACGGCGTTCTGCAGCTCGATCGCGTGCGCGAGCGATGACGCGTGCATGATCCCGAGCACCGGCCCGAAGAACTCCTCCTGGTGGAAGCGCGACCCCGGCTGCACGCCCGTGCGGATGCCGGGCGTCCAGAGCCGGCCCGCATACTCGGGCGGTCCGTCGACCTGACGGGGCTGGACGAGCCAGGACTCCCCCTCGTCGAGCGTGGTGAGCGCCCACTGGAGCTTGCCGCGCGGCGCCTCGACGACGGGTCCGACCTCGCTGAGCGGGTCGGACGGCGGCCCCACGCGCAGCGAGGCCGCGGCATCCACCAGCTGACGCGCGAAGCGCTGCGAGTGACCGACCGGTCCGACGAGGATCGCGAGCGACGCCGCCGAGCACTTCTGCCCCGCATGACCGAATGCACTCTTGATCAGATCGGATGCCGCGAGGTCGAGGTCGGCGGTCGGCATGACGATCATGGCGTTCTTGCCGCTGGTCTCTGCGAGCAGCGGCAGGTCGGGCCGCCAGGATCGGAACAGCGCCGCCGTCTCCCATGCACCGGTGAGGATGACCCGGTCGACGTCGGGGTGCGAGAGGAGCGTCTGCCCGAGCCCGCCCTCGTCGATGTCGACCAGGGCCAGCACGTCGCGCGGCACCCCGGCATCCCACAGCGCCTCGGCGACCACGGCGGCGCAGCGCCGGGCCTGGGGCGCCGGCTTGAACACGACGCCCGACCCCGCGGCGAGCGCGGCGAGCACGCCGCCCGCGGGGATCGCGATCGGGAAGTTCCACGGCGGGGTGACGACGGTCAGCCGCGCCGGCTCGAACACCGCGCCGCTCACCCGGTCGAGCTCGCGCGCCGTCGCCGCGTAGTAGTTCGCGAAGTCGACGGCCTCGCTCACCTCGACGTCGGCCTCGGCGAAGACCTTGCCGGTCTCGGAGGCCGCGACCTCGATGAGCTCGCCGCGGCGGGCCTCGAGAGCCTTCGCGGCGGCGGCCAGCACGCCGGCGCGGTCCGCGGCGGGC
>NZ_JBJDRL010000014.1:0-87884 GCF_044987475.1 Microbacterium sp. ZW CA_36 | reverse complement strand
CTGCACGGTGCGCGTCCGTCGTCGGGCTGGCGCAGCTCGGGGTACGGCCCGCGCACCGTGCAGTGCGGCAACAGCTACTGCTCCAGCGGCTTCCACTACGGCGTCGATCTCGCCGCCGGCTGCGGAGCGGGCATCTACGCCGCCTCCGCCGGACGCGTCGTGTACGCCGGCTGGAACGGCGGCTACGGCAACTACATCAAGATCGACCACGGCGGCGGCATCGGCAGCGGCTACGGCCACATCCGCAGCGGTGGAATCTTCGTGGGCGTGGGGCAGTGGGTCAATGCGGGCCAGCTCATCGCGAGCGAGGGCAACACCGGCAACTCGTTCGGCTGCCACGTCCACTTCGAGACGTACGTCAACAACTCCCCGGTGAACCCGATCTACTTCATGGCCGACCGCGGAGTCTCGGTCTGACCCACACACTCTGAAACGACGAAGAGCGGATGCCGACGGCATCCGCTCTTCGCTGTGACAGCAGTGGTCAGAGGGTGTTCGGTGCGACGCCCTCACCCTGGGTCGCGGTCTGGCCCTCGTGCTCCTTGAAGCGGTCGAACGCCTCGCCGACGAGACGCTCGGCCTCGGCCGCGCTCGCCCACTCGTCGACCTTGACCCACTTGTTGGGCTCGAGGTCCTTGTAGTGCTCGAAGAAGTGCTCGATCTCCTTGCGGGTGAACTCCGGGATGTCGTTCACGTCCTGGATGTGCGCCCAGCGCGGGTCCTTGCCGAGCACGGCGACGACCTTGTCGTCGCCGCCGGCCTCGTCGCTCATCTTCAGCACGCCCACGGGGCGGACGCTCGCGAGCACGCCGGGGGCGAGGTCGAAGTCGAGCAGCACGAGCACGTCGAGCGGGTCGCCGTCCTCGCCCAGGGTGTTCTCGAAGAACCCGTAGTTGGTGGGGTACCCGAACGCGGTGTAGAGGATGCGGTCGAGGAAGACCCGGCCGGTGCCGTGGTCGACCTCGTACTTCACGCGGCTGCCGCGCGGGATCTCGATGACGGCGTCGTACGCGCCCATAGTGGTACTCCTTCGGAAAGACGTGGGATGCCGCGACAAGCCTAGTCCGGAGGTTCTGGGCGTTTCGTCTCGCAAGCTCGCTCAACGACCGGGGTACGGGTGATCCCGGTCGTTGAGCGAGCGAGGAACGAGCGAGACGAAACGCGCTGCACCGGGCGGAGTCGTGAGGCTCTAGGCGATTCGCCTCGGTCGCCGGGTACGGTGGGCGGGTGGAGGAGCGCAGACCCGGACTCGACCCCGCCGTCGCCGAGGTGCGCCTCGCGGTGCGGCGGGCACTCACCGGCCTCGAGCCGGGTGCCCCGGTGGTCGTGGCGCTGTCGGGCGGCGCCGATTCGCTCGCCCTCGCCGCGGCGACCGCGTTCGAGGCGCCGAAGCTCGGTCTGCGTGCCGCAGCGGTCACGGTGGACCACGGACTGCAGGACGGGTCGACGGATGCCGCGGCCGCCGCCGTGGCGAGAGCCCAGGCGCTCGGACTCGGCGCCCGCGTCGTCCGCGTCGAGGTCACCGGAGCCGGCGGGCCGGAGGCCGCCGCTCGTGAGGCGCGCTATGCCGCACTGCTCGACGCGGCCCGCGCGGCCGGCGCGGCGGCGATCCTGCTCGGCCACACGCTCGACGACCAGGCCGAGACGGTGCTGCTGGGACTCGCGCGCGGCGCCGGCGCCGCCAGCCTGCAGGGCATGGCGGCAAGCGCCGATCTCGACGGCGTTCTTCTGCTGCGCCCGCTGCTCGACGTGCGACGGACGACGACGCGCGCGGCGTGCGCGGCCGAGGGGCTCGACCCCTGGGACGACCCGCAGAACGGCGATCCCCGCTTCGCGCGGGTGCGCGTGCGCGAGACGGTGCTGCCCGTGCTCGAGGCCGAGCTCGGGCCGGGAATCGCCGAGGCGCTCGCCCGCACGGCCGCGCAGCTGCGCGAAGACGCCGACGCCTTCGACGAGATGATCGACGAGACGATCGAAGACATCGTCGAGCACGCCGAAGCCGGCATCTCGGTGTCGGTTGCGGCTCTCGCGGCCAACCCTGCCGCGCTGCGGAACCGCATCATCCGGCACGTGGTGGCCAGCGAGTTCCACCAGAGCCTCACGCGGTCGCAGACGATCGAGGTGGCGCGCCTCGCCACCGACTGGTCGGGCCAGGGGCCCATCGATCTGCCCGGATGCCGCGCTCGCCGCGTCGGCGGCCGCATCGAGTTCACCGCGCACTGACCTGCGGACAGCCGCAGGCTCAGACACGGCGACGCACGCAGGCCCCGCCTGAGCATGGGGAATTGTCCCCTCCGGGCCCCTGCCCGCGCCCGGATAGGGTGGCGATCATGGCAGACGTCGAGTTCGCAGACTCGGACTTCGCCGAGGCGGTGCTGAGCCTGCAGAAGGCGGGCGACGCCTCGGTCGACGGGTTCTGTCCCGCGTTCGGCGTCCTCGGGTCGCCGGTCGTCGAGTCGGCCCTCGGCGATGTCGACGCCGTCATCCGTCACGCCATGAGCGCTCTCGCCGGTGTCGGCCACGACCTGTCGGTGGACGTCGACACGGTCCACACCGAACTCCGCGCACTCGATGCCCAGCTGGCCGGGGCCTCCGGATGACGCTGCCGGGCCTGGCGGCCGACCCTGGCGAGGGCAGCGTCGACGGGATCCGTGATCTCGCCGCGTTCTTCCGCGCCCGAGCCGGTGCCGAGCGCGACCGCAGCACCCACGCGCACAGCGCGCTGCGCGCGCTCACCGCCGTCACTGCCGTGAGCGTGGACGCGCTGAGGCCGCCCATCACCGTGGCCGCCGGCCGCTTCACCGACGTCGCGGACGCCGCCGACGAGGCGGCCGTGGTGCTCGATGAGTACGCCGACGCGCTGGCCGACCTGCAGCGTCGCGCCGCGTCGGCGCGGGACGAGGCCGAGTCCGATCACGCGGCGATCCAGACCCGGCGTTCCATCGCGCTCAACGCGGCGTCGGAGTTCGCCGTGGGCTGGGCGCTGGAATGGGACGACGTGCTCCCGTCGTGGCTCTATCTCGACGACCCTTCGCTCCTCGACCGCTGGCAGGGGGCGATCGACGACTACCGCGGCTCGCGCGACGCGTACAACGCGCTGCGCGACGAACGCGACCAGCTCGACCACGACACGGCTGTTCGGCTGACCGGCATCCCGCTCATCGCGGAGATCACCCACGACGGTGTCGTAGGTGCCGGAGGCTTCGTCGCGGCGACGGCGCTGTGGGCCGGCGACACGGACGCCGTCACAGCCGAGCAGATCGCCGCGCTCGGCGACCCCGAGCTCATCAGGCAGGTCTGGGACAGCCTCGACCGGGCGGAGAAGGACGCGCTGATCGCCGCATCGCCGCACATCATCGGCAATCTCGACGGCATTCCCATCGGCGACCGCGTCGCCGCGAACCGCCTCAACATCGAGGACGAGATCGCGGCCCGCGAGGCGGAGATCGAACGGCTGGAACGACTGCGCGACGCTGCGGTGGACCGCTCCTACCAGGGCCAGGGCGCCGTCGAGCAGGTGTACGACGACCTCATCGCCGAGCAGCAGCGCCTGATCGACTACTACGAGGGTCTGCTGACGCAGGAGATCCAGGTCGTCGACGAGACCGGGGCGGTGCGCACCGAGACCGGCGCCCGGGTGGTGGTCTTCGACCCGGCGCACCAGGCCATCGCGACCTATCACGGGCCCCTCGACCCCGTGACCGGCGACATTCCGTCGTGGGTGCGCTCGGTGGCCATCTCGGTTCCCGGCACCGGATCCAACATGACCGACTTCGGCGACGACCGGGCCGCCGACCTGCAGGCGGCCGCCGGCCCCAGCACCGCGGTGTTCCAGTGGGCGGGCGGGGCGTTCCCGCAGTCCATCCCCGAGGCGATGAGCACGTCGTACTCGCACGACCTCGCGCCGCGGCTGCGCGACTTCGCCGCCGGCATCGCCGTCCCCGGCAGCGCGACGCTGACCGTGCTCGGCCACAGCTACGGCGGAGCGGCCGTCGGGCTCGCCGAAGCGGCGGGGCTGCGCGCCGACCGGGTGCTCTACGTCGCCGCAGCGGGCATGGGCGACGGTGTCTCGGGAGTGGACGACTTCCCCCATACTTCAGACGTGCCCCACTACGCGATGATGAGCCGCAACGACATGGTCGTCGGGCTCATCCAGGGCAGCGAGGGCGACCTGCACGCCCTCCACGGGCAGTCGACTCTCACCGCCGGCGGGGTCACGCGCCTCGAGACGGGCGTGATCGACGCCGCGCGCGCCGACAGCGACGACATCGAGGACTACAACGTCCCCGGCAACGGCATGCCGTCGGCGATCGACAGCCACAGCTCGCTGTACACACCCGGATCGACGGCGTTCGAGAACATGGTCGCGGTGATCACCGGCGGACAGGCCGAGGTGTACGCCGAGAACGAGATCATCGTCGCGGGCGGGCAGCCGATCGTGATCGACGGCATCGACCGCGACGACTACGAACCCGTCTACACGGAGGTCGACTGAGCCGTGCGCCGACTCCTCGCCGCCGTCGCCGTCGCCCTCTTCGCGCTCGCCCTGGGAGGATGCAGCATGACGCCCGAAAGCCGGCTCGACGAGTACCAGACCGAGGCGGACCGCCTCCTCAGCGAGACGGTGGCGCTGATTCCGGCGGACCTCGATCCCGAGTCCGGCTTCGCGGAGTCCGAACCGAGATACGCCCCGGCCGAGGGATCGGCGTCGGCATCCGACCCCGCCTGGTGGCAGGCCCGCGAGAGCCTCAACCTCGCGGCGGAGACGGATGCCTCGGCCGACGCGGCCGCGGCGATCGCCGCCGGGCTCACCGCCGACGGCTGGCGTGAGTCGAAGGTCCGCGAGACCGAGGGTGGCGCCCGCATCACCGACGGGTACCGCAAGGACCTCGACGGAGGCGAGTGGTACATCGAGGTGACGTGGGTGCAGACGCGGCCGGAGATGGCCGAAGTCGTCGAGGTGCTCGTGGTGAGCCCGCAGACCGTCCGCGGCGCCGACGCCTCCGGCACGTAGACTCGTCCCCATGCGCGCGGCCGACGTCTCCAGCGACCTCACGGAAGTCCTCGTCACAGAGGAGGAGATCCGAGCCAAGCTCGACGAGATCGCGGCGCAGGTCGACGCGGACTATGCGGACGAGGATCTGCTGCTGGTCGGCGTCCTCAAGGGCGCGGTCATGGTGATGGCGGACTTCTCTCGTGCGCTCACCACGCACATCACGATGGACTGGATGGCGGTCTCGTCGTACGGCGCGGGCACCAAGTCCAGCGGCGTCGTGCAGATCCGCAAGGACCTCGACACCGACATCCTGGGCAAGCACGTGCTGATCGTCGAGGACATCATCGACTCGGGCCTCACGCTCAGCTGGCTGCTGGAGAACTTCGCGGCCCGCGGCGCGGCATCCGTCGAGGTCTTCGCACTGCTGCGCAAGCCCGAGGCCGCCAAGGTCGAGGTGCGCTGCAAGTACGTCGGCTTCGACATCCCGACGGAGTTCGTCGTCGGGTACGGCCTCGACTACGCCGAGAAGTACCGCAACCTCCGCGACGTCGCGGTCCTCGCACCTCACGTCTACTCGTAGTCAGCGCCGTCGACGCGGGGATTACGCCCGGGGCGAATGCACAGTCGACGCCTAGGAAGCGCGCGATACCCTGATTCAACCGTCGACGGGCGCTCTCCTGTCCTCGATGGCACGTCGACGAAAGGGGTCGGGCTCTCGCCCGCGCCATGGACTTCAAGAAGATCACCCGCAACCCGCTCTTCTACGTCCTGCTGATCGGGGTCTTCCTCATCGTGGGGTTCTCGCTCATCTCGAGCCTGAACGGTGCGAAGCAGATCTCCACGCAGGAGGGCCTCGAGCTGCTCTCCGGTGACACCGTCACCGAGGTCGTCAACACCGACGGCGATCAGCGTGTCGACATGAAGCTCTCGAAGGAGTACGAGGGCGCGACGGACGTGCAGTTCTACTACGTCACCGCACGTGCCGCCGAGGTCGTCGACGCGGTCAACGCGGCCGACCCGGAGGACGGCTTCAACGACGCGGTGCCGCGCGCCACCTGGTTCGACGGATTCCTGTCGCTTCTGCTCCCGATCCTGCTGCTCGGCCTGCTGTTCTGGTTCCTGATGTCCAGCGCCCAGGGCGGCGGCAGCAAGGTCATGCAGTTCGGCAAGTCGCGCGCGAAGCTCGTGACGAAGGAGATGCCCCAGGTCACCTTCCAGGATGTCGCGGGCTCCGACGAGGCGATCGAAGAGCTCGAAGAGATCAAGGACTTCCTGAAGGACCCGTCGAAGTTCCAGGCGGTCGGCGCCCGGATCCCGAAGGGCGTGCTGCTGTACGGCCCTCCCGGAACCGGCAAGACGCTCCTGGCCCGCGCCGTCGCGGGCGAGGCGGGCGTGCCGTTCTACTCGATCTCGGGATCGGACTTCGTCGAGATGTTCGTCGGCGTCGGCGCCAGCCGCGTGCGCGACCTGTTCAACAACGCCAAGGACAACTCCCCGGCGATCATCTTCATCGACGAGATCGACGCCGTCGGCCGCCACCGCGGCGCCGGCATGGGCGGCGGTCACGACGAGCGCGAGCAGACGCTCAACCAGATGCTCGTCGAGATGGACGGCTTCGACCCCAAGGTCAACGTCATCGTGATCGCGGCGACCAACCGCCCGGACATCCTCGACCCCGCACTCCTGCGTCCGGGCCGCTTCGACCGCCAGATCGGCGTCGACGCGCCCGACTTCAAGGGCCGCACCAAGATCCTCGAGGTGCACGGCCGCGGCAAGCCGCTCGCCGACGGCGTCGACCTCGAGGTCGTCGCCCGCAAGACCCCCGGCTTCACCGGTGCCGACCTCGCCAACGTGCTGAACGAGGCCGCCCTGCTCACCGCGCGCTCGAACGCGCAGCTGATCGACAACCGCGCGCTCGATGAGGCCATCGACCGTGTGATCGCCGGCCCGCAGCGCCGCACCCGGGTGATGAAGGACAAGGAGAAGCTCATCACCGCGTACCACGAGGGCGGTCACGCGCTCGCGGCGGCGGCGATGAACCACACCGACCCCGTCACGAAGGTCACGATCCTCCCGCGCGGCAAGGCCCTCGGCTACACGATGGTGCTGCCGCTCGACGACAAGTACTCCGTCACCCGCAACGAGCTGCAGGACCAGCTCACCTACGCGATGGGCGGCCGCGTCGCGGAAGAGATCGTGTTCCACGATCCGACCACCGGTGCGTCGAACGACATCGAGAAGGCGACCGGCATCGCCCGCAAGATGGTGACCGAGTACGGCATGACCGGCGACATCGGACCGGTCAAGCTCGGGCAGTCGTCGGGCGAGGTGTTCATGGGCCGCGACATGGGTCACGGCCGCGAGTTCTCGGAGCGGATCGCCGAGCGCGTCGACACGCAGGTGCGCGACCTCATCGAGCAGGCCCACAACGAGGCCTACGAGGTGATCAACGCGAACCGCCACGTGCTCGACAAGCTCGCCCTGGAGCTCCTCGAGAAGGAGACGCTCGATCACCTGGAGCTCGCCGAGATCTTCAAGGACGTCAAGCGCCTCCCGCCGCGCCCGCAGTGGCTGTCGAGCGAGCAGCGCCCGCCGTCGACCCTGCCCCCGATCGACGTGCCGCAGCGCCGGGACGACGCGGGCCTCGCGGCCAGCGTCGAGGCCGAGCAGCCGGCCGCCGAGAAGGCGCCCAAGCGTCGTCCGTCCGGACAGGCGCGCCCCGCGACCGCGTAGGCTCGGCCTGTGGCCGTCGACCGTGAGCGCATCGCCGCGCTCGTGCGCGAGCTGCTGGAGGCGATCGGCGAAGACCCCGAGCGCCCCGGCCTGAGGCAGACGCCCGAGCGCGTGGCAGACGCGTACACCGAGTTCTTCGCGGGAGTCGGAGAGGATGCCGCAGCCCCGCTCGCGCGCACCATCTCGGTGTCGCGCGGGCCGGCACCCGACACGCTGCCGTCCGGTGCGGTCATGCTGCGCGACATCCTGTTCCGCTCGGTGTGCGAGCACCACCTACTGCCGTTCCGCGGTCATGCGCACCTCGCGTATCTGCCCGGCGAGCAGGTCGTCGGGCTCGGGGCGCTGCCCAAGGTCGTCGAGATCCTGTCGTCGCGGCCGCAGGTGCAGGAGCGTCTCGGCGAGCAGATCGCCGATGTGATCGCGGCATCCCTGGACGCGCGCGGTGTGCTGGTCGTCCTCGAGGCGACGCACGAGTGCGTGACGATGCGCGGCGGGCGCCAGCCGGATGCCTCGACCGTGACGATCGCCGCACGCGGCGAGCTGGCAGAGCCCGCGGCGCGTGCCGAGCTGGTCGCGCTGATCGGGGCATCGCGGCCCTCGGGGATCCGCGGATGACGCTCATCATGGGCATCGTCAACGTGACGCCCGACTCGTTCAGCGACGGCGGACGCTACCTCGATGCCGCCGACGCGGTCGCCCACGGGCTGCGGCTGCGCGCCGACGGCGCCGACCTGCTCGATGTCGGCGGCGAATCGACCCGCCCCGGCGCGGAGCGCGTCGACCCGCGCGTCGAGCGGGAGCGCGTGCTCCCCGTCGTGCGGGCGCTGGCCGACGCGGGAGTCGTGGTCAGCATCGACACCATGAACGCCTCCACCGCCGTCGCCGCCATCGAGGCAGGGGCGCGCATCGTCAACGACGTGTCGGGCGGCCTGGCCGACCCGGAGATGCTTGCGGCGGTCGCTGCCACGGACGCCGACATCGCGCTCAGTCACTGGCGCGGACACTCGACCGACATGTACGCGCGGGCCCAGTACGGCGACGTCGTCGACGAGGTCGTCACCGAGCTCCGCGCGCGCATCGAGGCGGCGGCATCCGCCGGCATCGCCCCGTCGCGCGTGATCCTGGACCCCGGTATCGGCTTCGGCAAGAAGGGCGCCCAGAACTGGGCGATGCTGCGCGGGCTCGACCGGCTCGTCGGTGTCGGGCCGCGCGTGCTGCTCGGCACGAGCCGCAAGAAGTTCCTCGCGGAGGCGCTCGCGGACGACCCCGCCGATGCCGCCGAAGCCCGCCGGGATCTCGCGACGGCGGTGACGAGCGCGCTCGCCGCGCAGGCGGGAGCGTGGGCGGTGCGCGTGCACGATGTCGCCGGCACGCGCGATGCTCTCACCGTCGCGCGCGCCTGGCAGGAAGGAAGCCGATGGACTTCATCGACGAGATCACGCTGACCGGTGTCCGTGCATTCGGGTACCACGGCGTATTCGCCGAGGAGCGTCGTGAAGGCCAGGAGTTCGTGATCGACGCGACCCTCTACGTCAGCACGGCGCAGGCGGCGGAGTCCGACGACGTCGCCGACACGGTTCACTACGGCGAGGTCGCCGAACGCATCGTCGAGATGGTCGGCGGCGAGCCGCTGAACCTCATCGAGGGCGTCGCGGCCCGCATCGCAGACGACCTGCTCGCACGCGACGGCGTGAGGATGGTCGCGGTCACCGTCCACAAGCCCCAGGCGCCCATCACGGTGCCGTTCGCCGACGTGTCGGTCACGATCCGGCGGGCCCGGCGCGAAGAGCTCTTCGATGGGGAGGTCGCATGAACCGCCGCCTGGCTCAGGGCTTCGACGGCGACGTCGAGCGTCATCCGCGCGGACCCGTCGAGGCCGTCGTGGCCCTGGGGGCGAACCTGGGCGAGCGCGCCGAGACGATGACGGCCGCGATCAAGGACCTGGCCCGCGTGCCGCTCGTCGACGCCGTGCGGGTGTCGGAGCCGATCGAGTCGGTCGCGATGAAGCCGGACGGGCCGGATGCCGCCGCGCCGGCGTATCTGAACGCCGTGGCGATCCTCACCACGCGCCTGGCCCCGTCGGTGCTGCTGGGCTACCTCCACGCGATCGAGCAGCGGTACGGCCGCGTGCGCTCCGCGGCGCGCACGGCGAGCGAGCCCGGCTGGGAGGATCGCACGCTCGACCTCGACCTGATCGCGTACGGGGATGTCGTCAGCGACGACCCGCGACTGCTGCTGCCCCACCCGCGTGCCGCCGAGCGCGACTTCGTGCTCGGACCGTGGCTCGCCGTCGACCCCGATGCCGTGCTCCCCGGCACGGGGCGTGTCGACGACGCCCTCCGGCGGCTGCGTGAGGCGGGAGGACGATGAAGCGCACCGGTGCCGGCGTGCTGGCCATCTCCGCCATCCTCGGCGTCGCGGCCGGCTTCATCGTCGATCAGCTCCTGACGTCGGCGGGACGCCCCACCTTCACTCCGGCCGTCACTCTGCCGATCCTCCTCGTGCTGCTCGGAGCTCTCGTCATCGCGCTCGCGATCCCGATCCGCCGCGCCACGCGCGGCACCTCGACGTCGAAGGTGGACCCCTTCCGCGCCGTGCGCATCGCGATGCTGGCGAAGGCCTCCAGCATCGTGGGCGCCGCCGTCGGCGGGGTGGGAGCAGGGCTGTGGGTCTTCCTGGCGACCCGGCCCGTCGCGCCCTCGCTAGGCTCGTTGGGAGCGGTCATCGCGACGACCGTGAGCGGCGCCCTGCTGGTCGCCGCGGGTCTTGTCGCGGAGCACCTGTGCACCATCCGGAAGGACGACGATGACGAACAGCCCGGAGGCGACGACCCCGGACTCGAGCCCCGCCTCCACGACCACTGAGGCGGGGAGCACGTTCGGGCGGATCGCCGAGCCGCGCTCCGAGAACCGGCTCGTGCTCGAAAGCGGTGTCTGGCATCAGATCTCGCCGAAGTACGTGACGGTGCAGCTGATCTCCACCGGCTCGTTCCTGCTGCTCGTCATCGCGGCCACTCTGGTGCTCACGCTGCTCATGCACCAGCTGTGGGCGTGGATCCCCGGGGGCATCCTCACGGTGATCCTCGCGTGGACCCTCGTGATCCTGCCGCGCCAGGCCCGCTCGATCGGGTACCAGCTCCGCGACGACGACCTGGTGTTCCGCCGCGGCATCCTGTGGCAGCGCTTCGTGGCCGTCCCCTACGGCCGCATGCAGCTGATCGACATCACCCATGGCCCGCTGGACCGGGGCTTCGGCATCGCCCAGCTGAAGTTCGTCACCGCGGCCGCGGCGACCGGCGTGGTCATCCCCGGGCTCGAGCAGTCCACCGCCGAGACGCTCCGCGACCATCTCGTCGAGGTCGCCGAGAGTCGGCGCACGGGTCTATGACCTCGATCCCCGGCCCCGTCGAAGGCAGCGGTGCGTCGCCCGGCGTCCCTGGCGCGTCGCCCGGCGCCCCTGGCGCTTCGCCCGGCGTCCCTGGCGCTTCGCCCGGCGTCCCGGGCGCGCCCCCGTCGCAGCTTGTGCGCTCTCCGCTCAGCGACGGCGAGTGGCATCGTCTCCACCCGCTCACGCCGCTGCTGCGCGGCGGGCTGTTCCTGATCGTCGTCATCGGCATCGTGTTCGCGAACCTTCGCGATCGCCTCGTGTTCATCTTCCTGCCGTGGCTCGCCCCCGACATCGAGGAAGAGGTCGGCGAGTGGGAAGGCGCAGGCGGCGACCCGATCGACTTCATCATCGCGAACAACCTCTATGTGCTGGCAGGACTCGCGGTGCTCGCGGCCCTCATCGTGCTCGTCGCGGTGTTCTACACCTCGTGGCGCTTCCACACGTTCCGGATCACCGACGACGACGTCGAGGTGCGCAGCGGCATCCTGTTCCGCACGCAGCGCCGCGCCCCGCTCGACCGCGTGCAGGGCGTCAACCTCACCCGTCCCATGATCGCGCGGCTGCTGGGCATGGCGAAGCTCGAGGTCGTCGGCGCAGGGGCCGACGCCAACGTCAAGCTCGAGTACCTGTCCACGGCCAACGCGGAAGCCGTCCGCGCCGACATCCTGCGCCTCGCTTCCGGGCGTCGCCTGTCGGCGGCCGCCGGTCCCGCGGGCGCCCCCGGCCCCCGGCGCGCGGGCAGGGTCGCGACGCTGAGCCAGACGGTAGGGCGTGAGATCACCGGCCTCATCGAGGGCCCCGAAGCGCCGGTGACCGAGCTCGAGTCGGTCGTCCACATCCCGGTGGGCCGGCTCGTGGCCTCCCACATCCTCAGCATGTCGACGCTCGGGCTCCTGTTCGCGATCATCGCGATCGTGATCGGGGTCAGCCAGGGCATCACGTGGCTGCTGTTCGGCTTCGTCCCCGCGATCATCGGTTTCGGTGCCTACTGGCTGCGCTCGATCGTCCGCTCGCTGCGGTACGCGATCGCCCCGACGCCCGACGGCGTCCGGATCACGTTCGGCCTCTTCACCACCATCACCGAGATCGTCCCCCCGGGCCGCGTGCATGCGGTCGAGGTGACGCAGCCGATCATGTGGCGCCCCGCCGGCTGGTGGACCGTCCGCATCAACCGGCTCACCGGCCGCAGCGCGGCCGACGGCAGCACGGACCAGTTCACCACGACGCTGCCGGTCGGCACGGCCGCCGACGTCGAGCGCGTGCTGCGGCTGCTGCAGCCGGGACTGCCCGACGAGGAGCGGGCGCTCGTCGTGCAGGAGGGCATGTTCGGACCCGGCGAGACCGACACCTTCACGAACACGCCGAAGCGTGCGTGGTGGATCGTGCCGCTGTCCTACCGGCGCAACGGCTTCCGTCTCACGGACGACGTGCTCCTGATGCGTCGGGGCATCGTGTGGCGCAAACTCGTGATCCTGCCGCTCGCCCGCCTGCAGAGCATCGGTCTGTACCAGGGGCCCCTCGACCGTGCATCGGGCGTGACGAACGTGCGTGCGCACGTCGTCGCGGGGCCGGTGTCGCCGTTCCTGGCGGCGGTGGACCGCGACAGCGCGCTGGCTCTGTTCGACGGCGTTGCGCGTGGTTCGGTGCGCGCGGCGTTCACCGACCGCACCCACCGCTGGGCCCAGGACGACACGGGCGCACCGGAGCCGGCGGACCTCATGCCCGCGGACCCCGCGCCGGCGCCCTCGGGTGCCGGCGCAGCCACGGCCGCGGATGCGGGGGAGGATCGCACATGACCCGTGACGGACGACTCGGAGTCGGCATCATCGGCGCCGGTCGCGTCGGACCGGTGCTCGGTGCCGCTCTCGGCGGCGCCGGACACGCGCTCGTGGGGATCACGCAGGGCTCCGACCAGGAGCGGGTCGAGGCGATCCTGCCGGGCGTCCCGGTACTCGACGCGACGGAGGTCGCCCGGCGCAGCGAGCTCGTGATCATCGCCGTGCCGCACGACCAGCTCGAAGGGCTCGTCACGGGTCTGGCCGAGGTCGGGGCGTGGCAGCCGGGACAGCTCGTGCTGCACACGGATCCGGCCTGGGGTGCCGGCATCCTGGCTCCCGCGGTGGCCAAGGGCGCGATCCCGCTCGCCGTCCATCCGGCGATCGAGTTCAGCGGCACCTCGATGGATCTGCGTGCCCTCGCCAGCGCCTACGCGGCCGTCACCGCTCCCGGACCCGTTCTTCCGATCGCGCAGGCTCTCGCCGTGGAACTCGGCTGCGAGCCCGTCGTCGTGGACGAATCGGCGCGGCCCGCATACGGCGAGGCGATCGCGACGGCGCGGGTCTTCTCGCGGTCCATCGTGCACCAGGCTGCCGCTCTGCTGGCGGAGGCGGGCATCCCGTATCCGGGCTCGTTCCTGTCGGCGCTCGCGCACACCACGCTCGACCACGCGCTCGCCGAGGCCGGCTCTGGTCCGGTGACCGGCGAACCCCCCGCTACGATCCAAGGATGATCAGCACCATCGACGAGCTGCGTGCTCGGCTCGCCGAGGTCCGCGCCGCCGCACCCGAGGCCCGCGTCGCACTCATCTCGACCATCGGGGCGCTCCACGACGGCCACATCGACCTCGTGCACCGAGCGCGTGAGGTCGCCGACATCGTCGTCGTGTCGGTGTTCGTCAATCCGCTGCGCTTCGCCTCGCCGGCGGAGTTCGCCGCGTATCCACGCACCCCCGACGACGACGCCCGACTGCTGGAATCGCTCGGGGTCGACGTGGTCTTCGCGCCCGACGCCAAGGAGCTGCTCCCCGACGGCTCGGCGACGACGAAGGTCACCGCCGGCGATCTCGGCCTGCGGTACGAGGGGCGGTCGCGCCCGTTCTACTTCGACGGCCTCCTCACCGTCGAGGCGAAGCTGTTCCATCTCGTGCAGCCCGACGTCGCCGTGTACGGCGAGCGGGATCGGCAGCGCGTGTTCCTCGTGCGCCGCATGATCCGCGACCTGTTCTTCGACGTCGAGGTGGCCACGGTCGAGACCGTGCGCGGTGACGACGGCCTTCCCGTGTCGACCCGGGTGGGGATGCTCGAGGACCGTGACCTCGCTGCCGCGGCACTCCTTCCGGCGGCGCTCGACGCCGCCGCCGCGAACGCCGACCGTGGCATCGACGCGTGCATAGCCGCCGCCCAGTCGGCGCTCATGGGTGAGCCGCGCATCCGCCTGGAGTACTTGAGCGTCGTCGATCCGGCGACGTTCCTCCCGGTCGACGAAGGCACCAGCGGACCCGCGCTCGCGCTCATCGCCGCGACAGTGGCGGGCCACCGGCTGATCGACAACGCCGAGATCTACCTCGGCTGAGCGCGGACACCGGACCGAGGAGACGACATGCGCATCACACGGATCGGCGGTCCGACGGCTCTCGTCGAATGGGAAGGGTGGCGGATCCTCACCGACCCCACCTTCGACCCGCCGGGGCGCACCTACTCGTTCGCGCTCGGGACGACGTCGCGCAAGACCACGGGCCCCGCGATCGCCCTCGCCGACATCGGCGACGTCGACCTCGTGCTGGTGAGTCACGATCATCACGCCGACAACCTCGACGACGCCGGCCGTGCGGGCCTGGGAGTCGGGCGCACGGTGCTCACGACGGTCGCCGGCGCCAAGCGGCTGTCGGCCACGGGTGCGCACCCCGACGCACGCGGCCTGCGCGCCGGTGACACGGTCACCCTCACCGCCGAGGGCAAGCCCGACCTCGTCGTCACGGCGACCCCGTGCCGGCACGGCGCCCCGTTCACGCGTCCGATCGTCGGTCCGGTCGTCGGCTTCGCGCTGGCGGGCGTGGGCGCCGCGCACCCGGCGCTGTGGATGACGGGCGACACCGTGATGTACCCCGCGCTGCGCCGCGTCGCAGCCGGAATGCACCCCGATGTCGCCCTGGTGCACATCGGTGCGGTGAGGTTCCCGCTCACCGGACCGCTCGCCTACACGATGGATGCCGACGACGCGATCGAGCTCATCGGACTCGCCGAACCGGGTGCGGCCGTGCCCGTGCACGTCGAGGGCTGGAGCCACTTCTCGCAGCAGGAGGACGAGGCGACCCGAGTGCTGGCGGCAGCGCCGGGAGCGGTGCGCGAGCGCGTCCGGTGGGTGCCGCTCGGCGAGCCGATCGACTTCCCCTGAGCGTCCGATCGGGCCCATCGGGCGTGCGGGAAGCCCGGAGGCGCTCTCTGGGCTGAGTTCTCACCGCGCGCTCTCCCCCGACTGCGCGCGCGCCTCGGGCAGCTGACGACGCATGGCGATGCCGGCGCCGAGCGTCGCGACGAGGACCACCGCGGCGAAGACGAGCAGCACGGTCGTCTCGTCCGCGAACGTCAGACTCCACCCGACGAGCAGTACGGGTACGACGAGTCCTCCGTAGGCGATGAGGAAGAGGAGTGCGAGCGTCTCACCGCGTCGGCCGGGCGCGGCCAGCGCTCCTGCGCCGACGATGGCCGCGCGGAACATGATCCCGGCGCCGGCGCCGGCGACGATGCCGCCGACGATGAAGAGGGCGAGGACAGGCGCGACCGCGCCTGCCGAGATCGAGACGAGCCCGACGATGAAGCACACGATCGCGATGACGAGCTGTGTCCGTTGTGCGACGCGCACGAGCACGAGCTGGGCGGTTGCCGCAGCGCCGAAGATCGCGAAGACCGTCGCGCCGTCGACGAGGTGGTCCGACACGTGGAAGGTCTCGTGCAGGAAGGTCGGCGTGAGCGAGGTGAACAGAGCGAAGAGAGCGAACGATGCGGCCGCGCCGATGCCTGCCGCTGCGAATGCCGAGCGGGATCCGGACGGGAAGGCGAGCCGCTGCGGGCGGTACGCCGGGCGAGCCGCGGAGGTGTCGATCGTCTCCGGCACGGCGCGCGGAGCACCGCCGCCGTGGCGAGGAAGAGCACGAGGAACACGATATGCGGGAGCTCGAGGGGGTCGGGGAGGAACTCGGCGAAGAGCCCGCCGATGAGCGGGCCGAGGGCGAGTCCGCCGAGATTGGCCGCTCCTGCGACGGAGGCGGCGATGATCGCGGCTTCTGCGGGTCGTGCTCGCGCGCGCAGTTCGGAGAGGTGGGCTGTCGCCGCGGCGGTGAGCGTTCCGACACTCACGCCGTCGATGAAGCGGGCGGTGATGAGACCGGGCACGGAGCTCCACAGGATGAACACGACGGATGCACCGGCCGAGATCAGAACTGCGACGATGGCCATTCGCCGCCTTCCCGCCCAGTCGCTGATGTGGCCGATCAAGAAGAGACTGAACACGACGCCGACGGCGAACGCCGAGAAGATGAGCGTCACCACCGGGACGGGGAAGTCGTCCGCCGCCTGGTAGAGCGGGTACAGCGGCGTCGGGACCGTCGCATACGCGGTCACCGTCGTGAAGGCGGCCGCCACGGCCCAGAACCCGCTGCGATCCGACATCGTGGAGTGAGCTCGCGACATGGTCTCGATCCGTTCGGCCGAGGGAGCACCCTGAGAAGCGCCCCCGACCCTACTCGTCGGGGGCCACCCGGCCAAGAGTCGTGCCCAGTCCGGTCGGGGAAGCGTCCTGCGGTGCGGGATCGCCCGGCGACGGACGCTCAGAAAGGTGCGAAGCGCTCGCGGATAGACTTGGGGGTCCGCGTTCCGCGGCGAACACCCCATTGAGGAGCCCATCCCGTGACCGACACGACCTCGCCTGCCGAGACCGCCGAGCCGACCGAAGAAGAAGTCTTCGAGCAGAAGGCCGTGCGGCTGGCCAAGCGCGAGCGTCTGATCGCGGAGCGGACGGATGCCGCGGGCGGGGCGTACCCGGTCGGCGTGCCGATCACCGACACGATCCCGGCGCTGCGTGAGCGTTACGGCGACCTCGAGGCCGGTGCCGAGACCGGCGTGACCGCCTCGATCGCGGGTCGCGTCGTCTTCAGCCGCAACACCGGAAAGCTCTGCTTCGCGAGCCTGCAGGCCGGCGACGGCAGCCGCATCCAGGCGATGGTGTCGCTCGCGGCCGTCGGCGAGGAGTCGCTGCAGGCCTGGAAGGAGCTCGTCGACCTCGGAGACCACGTCTTCGTGTCGGGCGAGGTCATCTCGAGCCGTCGCGGCGAGCTGTCGATCATGGTGACGGACTGGCGCATCGCCTCGAAGGCCGTGCTGCCGCTCCCGAACGTGTACGGCGAGCTCAGCGAGGAGAGCCGCGTCCGCAGCCGCTTCCTCGACCTCATCGTGCGCGACCGCGCGCGCGAGACGGTCGTCGCCCGCGCGAAGGTCAACGCCAGCCTGAGGTCGACGTTCGCGTCGCACGACTTCCTCGAGGTCGAGACGCCGATGCTGCAGGTGCAGCACGGCGGCGCGTCCGCTCGTCCCTTCATCACGCACGCGAACGCCTTCGACGCCGACCTCTATCTGCGCATCGCGCCCGAGCTCTTCCTCAAGCGCGCGGTGGTCGGCGGCATCGACCGCGTGTTCGAGATCAACCGCAACTTCCGCAACGAGGGCGCCGACTCCACCCACAGCCCCGAGTTCGCCATGCTCGAGGCCTACCAGTCGTACAGCGACTACAACGGCATCGCCGACCTCACGCAGGAGCTCATCCAGAACGCCGCGATCGCGGTCGCCGGGTCGACCACCGTCACCTGGGCCGACGGCACGGAGTACGAGCTCGGCGGCCAGTGGGACCGCCTCTCGATGTACGGATCGCTGTCGGAGGCGGCCGGTCGCACCATCACGCCCGAGACGCCGTTCGACGAGCTCGTGGCGCTCGCCGAGGCCGAGGGTGTCGACCTGCCGTCGCACGCGATCCACGGCAAGCTCGTCGAGGAGCTGTGGGAGCACTTCGTCAAGCCCGGCCTGACCCGCCCCACGTTCGTGATGGACTTCCCGCTCGACACCAGCCCGCTCGTGCGCGAGCACCGCTCGATCGCCGGCGTCGTGGAGAAGTGGGACCTCTACGTGCGGGGCTTCGAGCTCGCGACGGGATACTCCGAGCTCGTCGATCCGGTGATCCAGCGTGAGCGTTTCGTCGAGCAGGCCAAGCTCGCGGCGCGCGGCGACCTGGAGGCCATGCGCATCGACGAGGAGTTCCTGCGGGCGCTCGAGCACGGCATGCCGCCGACCGGAGGCATGGGCATGGGCATCGACCGTCTGCTCATGGCGGTCACCGGTCTCGGCATCCGCGAGACGATCCTCTTCCCGCTCGTCAAGTAGCGCGCCCGCGCGCACCTCGCGGGGCGTCACCGCGCGCCCGCGCGCCGGAACGCCCAGTCGGGCAGGTGGCCGGCGTGCACGAACGACAGCACGATCTGCGACAGTCCGTGCTCGGCCTCGATCTCGCACGCCCGCTCGGCGTACGCGGCGGCGTGCGTCGAGCGTCCGAGCGCCCAGGACAGCCACGCGCACATGGCGAGCGCGCCCGGCCGCGCCTCACGGGGCGCGACGGCAGCGGCCCGGCGCGACAGCGCGAGCGCCGTCTCGAGCCGGGACAGCTCCGGCGGATCGCCCTCGCCCCACATGCGCATCGCGAGATGCGCCGGGTACTCCTCGCCGGATTCCCAGCGCAGCTGTGCGTCGAACGCCTCATCGCCCTGCGCGAGGTTGCCGCTCCACTGCACCAGCGCGACATCTCGCAGCGACGGCCGGGCGAGGCACCACACGAGGGCGGCGGTGTCGTACACGGCCGCACCGTCGAGCGGGCGTGAGAGGGCGTCCTCGAAGAACCCCGGCAGATCGTCGAGCCGGCAGACGGCCGCGAGCGCCTGCGGGTCGACCCGCGAGGGGGCACCGCCGACGGATGCCGATTCCTCGACGATGCCGGTCACCGGTGCGGGAACGGGCCCGAGGTCGCCGGTTCCGACCGCGGCTCGCGTCGGTGCGGGCCCGGAGCCCCGCACCGTCCGCCGTGAGGCCCGTTCGGGCGGCTCTCCGCCCGCATCCAGGCCGCCGCCCGCATTCGGACCGCCGCCCGCATCCGGACCGCACAGCACAGCCACCGCGTCGCCGAACGCGACCATCGCCTTCGCCACGCTCGCGCGCTCCTCGGCCGAGCACTCGGGCAGTTCGGCCCCTGTCCCCTGATCGCCGGCGGGTGCGGGCACGCCGCTCGGTCCGTTCCAGGCCAGGTCGCCGAGGGGCCTGCCCTCCGCCGGGCAGTCGTGGTCGAGATAGGAGCCCCACGCGTCGACGGCGACACACAGCAGGTCGGTGACCCGCAGACCGCAGGCGTCGGCTCGGCGCTCGAGCGCGGCGAACAGCTCGCGGTGCGGCATCCGTCCGCTCTCGTGGAACCGCACGTCGGTGTACGCGATCGCGGCGACGGCATCTGCCTCTGGCAGTCGGCACGCCATGCCGGTCACCGTCGCGGCCACGCTGTCGACCGACTCGGCGTCGCCATCGGGCAGGTCGAACCGCATGGCGCCGAGGCTCCGCGCACCGTGGAACGGGATGACCACGAGGCTCCGGGTCGGGTGGTAGCCCAGCATGCGCGGGACGAAGGACAGGAACTGCGCGGCATCCGCGGCTTTCACGACGGTGGGGGTCATGAGTGACGAGCCTGACGAATGAGGGTCGTGCGCGGGAGGCGGATGCGGCCGAGCTGTCGAAGCCCGCGAGTACGTCTCACTCGGGGCCTTCTGTGGAGGAAGGGAGCCGCGTGTGTGGAGAACGTGCGGTCGTCCGCCTGCGTGCAACTCCTGGGGAGGAAGGGGATACCCGCACCGCGTATCCTGGAGGCATGGATTACTGGGTCGCGGCGCTCTGGACGCTCTTGCCGACCGTCCTCGTGTCGCTGATCTTCTTCTTCGTGCTCCGCAGCATCATCCGCGCCGACCGCACCGAACGGCGCGTGTACGCGAAGGTCGAGGCCGAGGAGCGCGCCAAGCGCGGACTCCCGCCGGTCGCCTCCGGCTCCACCTCCGCAGACGGCTGACGCGCACCCCGCCGCGCGCCGCATGCGGCGCGCGACGACGCTGCATGCCGCCGCACCTGGGCGCCCGACACTCCCGCGTGCGAGGCGGCGTCCGTCACCCCCGATAGTGTGAGCACACTGTCCGATCCGCCGGTCCGTTCGATCGATCCGGTCCGCCGACCCTCGCCGAGAGGCCCCGCTCGATGATCACCATCACGTTCGATGCGACGTGGTGGGTGGTGCTCGTCTTCATCGTCGACATCGTGATCCGTGTCACGGCGATCATCATCGTCCCGCGCAACCGGCGTCCGACGGCCGCGATGGCGTGGCTGCTCGCGATCTACTTCATCCCGATCGTGGGCGTGTTCCTCTTCCTGCTGATCGGCAACCCACGACTGCCGCGCAAGCGGCGGCGCAAGCAGGAGCGCATCAACGACTACATCCACGACACCAGCGCGTCGCTCGACTTCGGCACGCTGCGCCCGCACGCCCCGTCCTGGTTCACGTCGCTGGTCACGCTGAACCGCAACCTCGGCGCCATGCCCCTCGCGGGCGACAACGCAGCGCACCTGATCCCCGTCTACCAGGAGAGCCTGGATGCGATGGCCGACGCGATCCGTCAGGCGGAGCGCTTCGTCCACGTCGAGTTCTACATCCTCCAGGCGGATGCCGCGACCGACAACTTCTTCCGGGCCATGGAAGAGGTGGCTGAACGCGGTGTGACGGTGCGCGTGCTGCTCGACCACTGGGCGAACCGCGGCAAGCCGCACTACCGGCGGACGCTGAAGCGGCTCAGCGCGATGGGCGCGCAGTGGCATCTGATGCTGCCCGTGCAGCCGCTGCGCGGCAAGTACCAGCGCCCTGATCTGCGCAACCACCGCAAGCTGCTCGTGGTCGACGGGCGCGTCGCGTTCACCGGGTCGCAGAACGTGACCGACTCCACGTACAACCTGCGCAAGAACATCCGCCGCGGTCTGCACTGGGTCGACCTCATGGCGCGCATCGAGGGCCCGGTCGTGGCATCGGTCAACGCCGTCTTCCTGAGCGACTGGTACAGCGAGACCGACGAGGTCCTCACCGAGCAGATCGACCTCTTCGACGTGACGAGCGGGCCAGGAGACCTCGACTGCCAGATCGTGCCGTCGGGTCCGGGCTTCGAATTCCAGAACAACCTCAAGCTCTTCGCCGGCCTGCTCTACGCCGCGCAGCGGAAGATCATCGTGGTCAGCCCGTACTTCGTGCCCGACGAGGCGTTGCTGCTCGCGATCACGACGGCGTGCCAGCGCGGCATCCATGTCGAGCTGTTCGTGTCGGAGGAGGGCGACCAGGCGATCGTCTACCACGCACAGCGCAGCTACTACGAGGCGCTGCTGCGGGCGGGCGTCAAGATCTGGATGTACGAGAAGCCCTATATTCTGCACACGAAGAGCCTCACCATCGACGACGAGGTGGCGATCATCGGGTCGAGCAACATGGACATGCGCTCCTTCGGTCTCAACATGGAGATCTCGCTGTTCGTGCGCGGCGAGGAATTCGTGCGCGAGATGCGGACTGTGGAGGACATGTATCGCTCGCTCAGCCGCGAGCTGACTCTCGAGGAGTGGGAGAAGCAGCCGCTCCGATCGACCGTGCTCGACAACCTGGCCCGGCTCACCTCGGCGCTGCAATGAGGCGTTCTCTCGGCGGATCGTGACCGGCGCGTGACCGTCGTTACTGAGATTTCCGCCCCGGTTGCGACACCATAAGGGTGACGGATGCCGCGGGTGATGGCCTCCGCGAATCTCGAGGAGGCTCTCGCATGCCCATCCGCTCCCGTTCCCTCGTCGCCGGAATCGGCCTCGCGCTGCTCGCCGCCGGACTCCTGACCGCGTGTGCGTCGCCTGCCGGCTCCGGCGGAACGCCGTCGTCGTCCGCGACCGCCAAGGACGATGACAGCACCGAGCAGGAGGTCGACGCGGCGTGGCTCGACGGCGGCCGCATGGTCGGCATCGTCACGCAGGGCAGCTCCACGTGCGTGCCCATCGCCGAGGAGGCGACCTACGCGAACGGTGTGATGACGGTCACGCTCGTCGACGCCGAGGGCGACACCGCCTGCACGCGTGACCTCGTCCCGCGGGTCTCCCTCGTCGGAACCCCCGAGGGCGTCGACCCCGCCGAGGGCGTCGAGATCGAGGTGACCGGCGATGGCTGGCACGGCGACACCGACCTCGAAGGCGTCCCCGGGCTCGCCGTCGGCGGTGAGACCGACTACCTGCCGAGCGCCGGCTGGACGGACGTCGACGGCCAGTTCGTGATCCTGTCGTGGGGCTCGTCCTCGTGCGCTCCCGCGATCGAGAACACCGAGGCGACGAGCGCCACCGAGGTCACGGTGACCTTCGTGACCCCGCCCGCCGACCAGGTCTGCACCATGGACATGGCGCCGCGCGGCGTCGTCACGGCGGTCAATGGCCTCGAAGACGAGGACGCCGAGATCTTCGCGATCCTCACCGGCGCCGAGTTCGACAACGTCCGCATCCCCATCTCCCCCAACTGACGCCAGTGATCCCGGATGCCGCGGCCCGCGGCATCCGGAATCCCTCAGTCGGCGCGCACGAGCAGGTCGCCGATCTCGCAGTCGAGGGCCCGGCAGATCGCCGACAGCGTCGAGTAGCGGATGGCGCGGGCCCGGTCGTTCTTGAGGATCGACAGGTTCACCACCGATACGCCGACCAGCTCCGACAGGCGCGTGAGCGTCATGCCGCGCTCGAGCAGGAGCTCGTCGAGCCGGCAATGGACCCCGGAGGGCCCCTCGTCCTCGGCGGGACTCATACGAGCCCATCCGTGTCGCGCTGCATGCGGATGCCGCGGCGGAACGCGAGCGAGATCAGGCCGAGCACCGTCGCGGCGATCCAGATCGGGATGAACGACGCCGTGATCGCCCAGGAGCTCGGCTGGAACTCGCCGAGCCCCGCGGCGGCGAGGACGCCGTTGCGTCCGAACGTGTCGAGGAAGTAGACCGCCAGGGCGCCGGCGAACATCGTCCAGCCTGCGGTGTCGAGCAGGCGCGGATTGGTCGGGTCGAAGAAGCGTCCTCTGAGGAACCGCAGCGCCAGAATGCCGAAGAGCGCGATCACCACGAGCCATGCGACCGTGCCCACGATGATCGACGCGCCGATCGAGACCGTGGACAGCGCGTTGACGCCCACGGCGATGACGTCGCCTTCCGTCACCCGCACCGTCGTCACGGGCAGGCCGTCTCCCGGCGCGAAGTCGGCGGGCACGCCGGCGAAGGGCACCGGGACCGAGATTCCTTCGCGGCTGAACGTCTCGAGCCACCGGAACACCGACGCCACGACGACGATCGCCGCGACCACGCCGGCGACCACGAGGGTCGAGATGATGTCGTTGCGTTCCTTGGTCGTCGTCTCGGGCATCACACCAGGCCTTCCGTCTCGCGCTGGAGGCGCGCGCCGATGGCGAACGACCCGGCGACGAGCGCCAGGGCGAAGCCCCAGCCGACGGGTGCGAGATTCAGCTCCAGGATGAACGTGCCGAAGACGTCGGTCACCTCCGGCGAGGTCGCGGCGAGGTCTTCCACCAGGAGCGCCCGCCCGAACGCGCCGAGCACCTGACCGAGCACTCCGCCGACCATGACGAGGATGGCGACCACGCCGATCGCGGTCGACATCGCGCGGCGGAACGGGCGTGCCCGCATGAGCGAGACGCCCAGCCACCAGGCGACGATGCAGACGCCGATCGTGGCGAGCGCGGGCAGGGCGAGCTCCAGCCACAGCATCCAGCTCACCGCACCGGGCAACGCGGTGAATGTGACGTCGGCCGACGCGTATGCCGCAGCGGAGATCTCCGCGACGCCGGCGAGATCGGGCATGTCGCCGCCGGTCACCGGCATCCGGACCGTCGGGGCGCTTCCGAAGATCGCGTAGGCGCCGCGGACGACGGCCACCAGGGCCGCCACCGCGACGCTGATCGCGCCCGTCGCGATGAGGCCGAGGCTGAAGCCTTCGCCGCGCGAGACGTGAGGGCGTGTTGTCGAGGACATCGGAATCACCATTCCATATCGATAAACGTTGTTATCGAGAAACGATATGCCACACGGATGCCTCAGCGCAAGGCATCCTGCCGTCTCGTATGTCGGGAGGGGCGCGCTATGCCCACGGCGAACACGGCCATGCACTCTCGACCGCGTCGTTACCCTCGATGTATGGCGAAGTGGGCTCAGCAGACCCGCATCGCCCTGGAGGAGTGAATGATGTTCGAGAGATTCACGGACCGTGCCCGTCGTGTCGTCGTCCTCGCCCAAGAAGAGGCGAAGATGCTGAACCACAACTACATCGGCACCGAGCACATCCTGCTCGGTCTCATCCACGAGGGTGAGGGCGTCGCCGCCAAGGCCCTCGAGAGCCTCGGCATCTCGCTCGACGCCGTGCGCGAGCAGGTGCAGGACATCATCGGCCAGGGCCAGCAGCAGCCGACCGGCCACATCCCGTTCACGCCGCGCGCCAAGAAGGTGCTCGAGCTGTCTCTGCGCGAAGCGCTGCAGCTCGGCCACAACTACATCGGCACCGAGCACATCCTGCTCGGTCTCATCCGCGAGGGCGAGGGCGTCGCCGCACAGGTGCTCGTCAAGCTCGGCGCCGACCTCAACAAGGTGCGACAGCAGGTCATCCAGCTGCTCTCGGGCTACCAGGGCAAGGAGCCCGCGGGCGTCGCCAGCGGCGCGGGCGAGCAGACCCAGGGGACCACCCAGGGCGGCTCGCAGGTGCTCGACCAGTTCGGCCGCAACCTCACGCAGGCCGCGCGCGACAACAAGCTCGACCCGGTGATCGGGCGCGAGAAGGAGATCGAGCGCGTCATGCAGATCCTGTCGCGCCGCTCCAAGAACAACCCCGTCCTCATCGGCGAGCCCGGTGTCGGAAAGACGGCGGTCGTCGAGGGCCTCGCGCAGGCGATCGTCAAGGGCGACGTGCCCGAGACGCTCAAGGACAAGCAGCTCTACTCGCTCGACCTCGGCTCGCTCATCGCCGGGTCCCGCTACCGCGGTGACTTCGAGGAGCGCCTGAAGAAGGTCACCAAGGAGATCCGCACGCGCGGCGACATCATCGTCTTCATCGACGAGATCCACACCCTGGTGGGTGCGGGCGCCGCCGAGGGCGCGATCGACGCCGCGTCGATCCTGAAGCCGCTCCTCGCCCGTGGCGAGCTCCAGACCATCGGTGCCACCACGCTGGACGAGTACCGCAAGCACTTCGAGAAGGATGCCGCGCTCGAGCGCCGCTTCCAGCCGATCCAGGTCGCCGAGCCGAGCCTGCCCCACGCGATCAACATCCTGAAGGGGCTGCGCGACCGCTACGAGGCGCACCACAAGGTGCAGATCACGGACGGCGCGATCGTCGCGGCGGCGAACCTCGCCGACCGCTACATCTCGGACCGCTTCCTTCCCGACAAGGCCATCGACCTGATCGACGAGGCCGGCGCCCGCCTGCGACTGTCGATCCTGTCCAGCCCGCCCGAGCTGCGCGAGTTCGACGAGAAGATCGCCAAGGTGCGCGAAGACAAGGAGCTCGCCTCCGAGGAGCAGGACTTCGAGAAGGCCGCGTCGCTGCGCGACGAGGAGAAGTCCCTCCTCGCCGAGCGCCTGCGCCTCGAGAAGCAGTGGCGTTCGGGCGACGTCGCGACCCACGCGGTCGTCGACGAGGGCCTGATCGCCGAGGTGCTCGCCCAGGCCACCGGCATCCCGGTCTTCAAGCTGACCGAGGAGGAGTCGAGCCGTCTCGTCTTCATGGAGAAGGCGCTGCACCAGCGCGTCATCGGCCAGGAGGAGGCGATCGCCGCTCTGTCGAAGACGATCCGCCGCCAGCGCGCGGGCCTCAAGGACCCGAAGCGTCCGTCGGGCTCGTTCATCTTCGCCGGCCCCACGGGCGTCGGAAAGACCGAGCTCGCCAAGGCGCTCGCCGAGTTCCTCTTCGACGACGAGCACGCGCTGATCGCGCTCGACATGTCGGAGTTCGGTGAGAAGCACACCGTGTCGCGCCTGTTCGGAGCCCCTCCCGGATTCGTCGGATTCGAAGAGGGCGGCCAGCTCACCGAGAAGGTGCGGCGCAAGCCGTTCTCGGTCGTGCTCTTCGACGAGATCGAGAAGGCCCACCCCGATATCTTCAACTCGCTCCTGCAGATCCTCGAAGAGGGTCGCCTGACCGACGGTCAGGGTCGGGTGATCGACTTCAAGAACACGGTGATCATCATGACGACGAACCTCGGTTCGTCGGCGATCGCCGGCGGGCCGGTCGGCTTCCAGGTCGAGGGCAACAGCGGCACCACCTACGAGCGGATGAAGGGCAAGGTCAACGAAGAGCTCAAGCGCAACTTCAAGCCCGAGTTCCTGAACCGCGTCGACGACATCATCGTCTTCCCGCAGCTCGACAAGGATGAGCTGCGCCAGATCGTGGGTCTGTTCACCAAGCGCCTCGGCGAGCGGCTGCTCGACCGCGACATGACGATCGAGCTGTCGGATGCCGCGAAGGACAAGCTGATCGAGATCGGGTTCGACCCGGCGCTCGGCGCCCGTCCGCTGCGTCGCGCCATGCAGCGCGAGGTCGAGGACCGCCTGTCGGAGAAGATCCTGCACGGCGAGCTCGACGCGGGCGACCACGTGAAGGTCGACGTCGAGAACGGCGAGTTCGCTTTCGAGCACGGTCCTCGCGGCGACAAGGTCGCGGTGGGCGTCGTTCACAACGGCGAGATCACCGCCACGCCCGACCTCGCGGCGAACGCGTAACCCTTCGACAAGCTCAGGGACCGGTTGGTTCACGAAGAGCGGATGCCGCGGCCACAGGCTGCGGCATCCGCTCTTCGTCGTTCCGGGTGTGGGGCGTGCACCGCGATCCCGGTCGTTGAGCGAGCGAGGAACGAGCGAGACGAAATGCTCCGCACCCGGCCAGCGACGTTTCGTCTCGGTCGCGGGCGCTCCCTCGCTCAACGACCGAGGGTGGGCATCTACGCTGGACGGGTGGCAGAGTTCACGGTCAGGCCCGCGCGCACGCGCGACGTCCGCCGCATCCAGGCGCTCCTCGAGCCGTTCGTGCAGCGGCGCATCCTGCTCGGCAAGGATCTGGTCGTCCTCTACGAGGCGACGCAGCAGTTCCTCGTCGCCGAGGATGCGGACGGCGAGCTCATCGGCTGCGGCGCGCTGCACGTCATGTGGGAGGACCTCGGCGAGGTCCGTACGCTGATCGTCGCGGACGGCTGGCTGCACCACGGCGTGGGCCGGGGGATCGTCGAGGCCCTCGAGGAGAACGCCCGAGCCCTCGGCCTGTCTCGCCTGTTCTGCCTGACATTCGAGGTGGACTTCTTCACGCGACGCGGCTTCGAGCCGATCGGCGAGCAGGTCGTCGACCCGGACGTGTACTCCCAGCTCATCCGCTCGCCCGACGAGGGCGTCGCCGAGTTCCTCGACCTGGCGCACGTGAAGCCGAACACCCTCGGCAACACCCGCATGATGAAGCGCCTCTGACCCTGTTCGCAATGCCGGCGGGCACCGGCTCGCCGGATGCGGGGCGCGCCGACCGGAGAACACAGGCGCCGCGGTTAACCTGTCAGCATGACCGGCACCACTCCGCGACGTCGCCCCTCTCGGGCGGTGTACCGTCGACGGCGTCTTGTCGTGCTGCTGATCGCCCTGCTGGTGATCGCGGGCGTCGTCTGGCTCCTCGTCGCCCAGCCCTGGGCGGTCGCCGCGACGGACTCGTCGGAGAAGCCCGACCCCGGGCAGACGCAGAGCACAGCCGAATCCCTTCCGGTGCCGTCCGGGCAGGCGACCACCGGCGGCACCGAGACCGGCGCCGTCGAGGGCGCGGTGGTCGAAGGTGCGACGCCGACTCCCGGTGCGACCCCGGCAGCGCTGCCCTGCGTCGCGAGCGAGATCACGGTCGAGGCCGTGACGAGCGCCGACACCTACGCGGGTGACCAGAACCCGCAGTTCTCGATCAGCCTCACCAACAACGGCGCCGACTGCACCCTCAACGTGGGCACCACCGCGCAGTCGTTCACGGTCACCAGCGGCGACGACGTCTGGTGGCGCTCGACCGACTGCCAGAGCGAGCCGAGCGACATGGTGGTGCTGATCGCCGCCGGCCAGACGGTGTCGAGTGCCGCTCCTCTCACGTGGGACCGGACCCGCTCGGCCGTCGGCACCTGCGCCGACGGCAACCGCCCGCTGGCACCCGGCGGCGGCGCGTCGTACCACCTCTCGGTCGAGATCGGCGGCATCGCGTCGACCGAGCCGAAGCAGTTCCTCCTGTACTGAGGAGCGCGAACGACGAAGCGGGGCGGCCCCCAGACCGCCCCGCTCCTCTTCCCCACGTGAGGTTCTGGCCGAACTCCGCTAGGGCTTGTCGCCGAACACCTCGGTCTCCATCGCGTCGTACCCCTCCGCCTGCGGGTCGCCGTGCTTCCCGCCCGAGAGGGCGTACTCCTCTTCCGGAGAGAGCACGAGACGGTGGCGGAAGTAGACCGCGAATCCGACGAGGATCACGACGTAGACGATGGCGATCGCGACGATGGCGGGCCGCGCCGGCTCGTTGATGAAGAAGCCGAAGAAGATCAGCACCGAGACGGCGCCCGCGATGACGGCACCCGGGATGCCCCACGGGCTGCGGTACGGACGATTCGCGTTCGGGTACTTGCGGCGCAGGATCACGTACGACGTCATCTGCAGCGCGTAGGCGATGACCGCTCCCCAGATCGCGATGTTCAGCACGATCGCTCCGGCCACGCCGCCGGTGCCGCCGAGCGAGTCGACGAGCACGAGGGCGATGAAGCCGATCACCGCGCCCACCACGAGCGCGACCCACGGGGTCGCACGCTTGCCGGTGAGCGACAGGAACTTCGGGTAATAGCCCGCCCGGGACAGCGAGTACATGTTGCGCCCGTAGGCGAACATGATGCCCTGCAGCGAAGCGAGCAGGCCGATGAGGGCGAACAGGGCGAGCACGGCCGCCAGCTCGTCGCCGACGATCGCCCGGAAGCCGTCGAGCAGCGGCTCGCCCGCGCTGCCGGTCGCCTCGGCGCCCACGACGCCGGTGTTCAGGAACAGCACGAGCAGGCCGGTGACGATGAGGGTCGTGCGGGCGATGAAGCCGGCACGCGGGATGTCGCGCTCGGGGTTGTGCGACTCCTCCGCCGCGAGCGGCAGCTCCTCGATGCCGAGGAAGAACCACATCGCGTAGGGCAGGGCGAACAGGATCGGGATCACGCCGTGCGGCAGGAACGCGCTCTGGCCGGGATCGGGCGCGATGTCGAACAGCTTGTCCCAGCTGAACTGGCCGGAGAAGAGCGCCATCACCGAGAACACCAGGATGATGGCGATCGAGATGATCGACACGACGATCGCGAACTTGAACGAGATCGCGGCGCCGGCGGCGTTCAGCGCGATGAAGGCCGCGTAGAGGATGATCCACCACACCCACGTCGGCATCGAGAAGCTCAGCAGCTCGCTGGTGATGGCGTCCGCGTAAGACGCGGAGAAGTACACGATGACCGCGGTCGTCGCGACGTACTCGATCGTCTCGGCGGCGCCGGTGACCAGGCCGCCCCACGGCCCCATCGCGGATCGCGCGAACGAATACGCGCCGCCGGTGTGCGGCATCGCGGCCGCCATCTCGCCGATCGAGAAGATCATGCCGTAGTACATGACGACGAGGATGGCGAAGGCGATGAGCATGCCGCCGAAGCCGGCGAAGCCGATTCCGAAGTTCCATCCCGAGAAGTCGCCCGAGATGACGGCGGCGACGGCGAGGCCCCACAGGCCCCAGACGCCGGCCGAGCGCTTCAGGGTGCGCTTCTGGAAATAGTCCTGACCGGCTCGCCTATAGGTCGCCCCGGCGACCTTCGACGAACTGTCGGTGTGGGATGCCGGTGACTCCGGCTGTGGTGCACTGCTCGCTTGGGACATCGGTCCTCCAAGGATTAGCGAAGGGGGTGCGCTCGGGTGCGCGGACGCGCTTTCCGCCGATTGTGGCGCCTATTGGTGGGCTGTGTCTACCTTTGAAACGGATTTTGGTTAGAGTGTGCGGGTGAACGCGGTTCGGGGGACAGCGCTCACGAGTCTCGTCGCACGTCGACACAGGAGGAGGAACGGATGCCGGGCAACCTCACGGTCGAGCAGCTGAACGCCGGAATCGCCGCGGGCGACATCGACACCGTCGTCGTCGCCTTCGCCGATGCGCAGGGGCGCCTGGTCGGCAAGCGCGTCTCGGCGCGCCTCTTCCAGGAGGAGGTGCTTCCGCACGGCGCGGAGGCGTGCAACTACCTCCTGTCGGTCGACGTCGACATGAACACCGTCGACGGCTACGCGATGTCGAGCTGGGAGACCGGGTACGGCGACATGATGCTGCGACCCGATGTCGCGACGCTCCGCCGTATCCCGTGGCTCCCGGGCTCGGCGCTGGTCATGGCGGACCTCACATGGGACAACGGCGAGCCCGTCGTGCAGTCGCCCCGCGACATCCTGAACCGCCAGCGCACCCGGCTCGCCGACCGAGGTCTGGTGGCATTCTCGGGCACCGAGCTGGAGTTCATCGTCTTCGACGACACGTACCGGGATGCCTGGGCCAAGGGCTACCGCGAGCTCACCCCGTCGACCGACTACAACGTCGACTACGACCTGCTCGCCTCGGGCCGTCTCGAGCCGCTGCTGCGCGACATCCGTCTGTCGATGGATGGCGCCGGCCTGTACACCGAGGGCGTCAAGGGCGAGTGCAACCTCGGCCAGCAGGAGATCGCGTTCCGCTACGCCGAGGTGCAGGAGACCGCCGACCAGCACGCCATCTACAAGAACGGCGCGAAGGCCATCGCCGAGCATCACGGCAAGGCGCTGACCTTCATGGCGAAGTTCAACGAGCGCGAGGGCAACAGCTGCCACATCCACCTCTCGGTGCGGTCGGTCGCCGGCGATCCCGTGATGGCGGGCGACGGCGAGCACGGCTTCAGCCCGCTCATGGAGCACTGGATCGCCGGCATCCTCGCCACCCTGCGGGAGTTCACGCTGCTGTTCGCCCCGAACATCAACTCGTACAAGCGGTTCGCGAAGGGCTCGTTCGCTCCCACCGGCATCGCGTGGGGGATCGACAACCGCACGTGCGCACTGCGGGTCATCGGTCGGGGTCAGTCGCTCCGGGTGGAGAACCGGGTGCCCGGCGGCGACGTCAACCCGTATCTCGGCATCGCGGCGATCATCGCCGGCGGCCTGCACGGCATCGAGCATGAGCTCCCGCTGCCCGACCGGCTCGAGGGCAACGCGTACACGTCCGGCGTCGACCACCTGCCGACGACGCTGCGCGAGGCCGCGCAGCTGTTCGACGAGTCGGCCATCGCTCGCGCCGCCTTCGGCGACGACATGGTCGACCACTACCTGAACCAGGCGCGCATCGAGATCGAGGCCTACGACGCGGCCGTGACCGATTGGGAGAGGGTCCGTGGTTTCGAACGGCTCTAGTGGCGAAGGGCGCCGGCCGGTCATCGGCCTGACGACCTACCTCGAGCAGGCGAAGCAGGGGGTGTGGGACGTCCGCGCCGCCTTCCTGCCGCAGCAGTACTTCGACTCGGTGACGGCGTCGGGCGGCATCGCGGTGCTGCTGCCGCCGCAGCCCGAGCCGGATGCCGCAGCGGCGGCGGTGCTCGAGGGCCTCGACGGTCTGATCCTCACCGGGGGGCTCGACGTCGACCCGTCGCTGTACGGCGCCCAGCGGCATCCGCTCACCGACCCGGCGCGTCCCGAGCGCGACGCGTGGGAGCTGGCCCTGTTCCGCGGGGCGGAGCAGCGCCGCATGCCGGTGCTCGCGATCTGCCGCGGGCTCCAGCTCGTCAACGTCGCGCGCGGCGGCACGCTGCACCAGCACCTGCCCGAAGCGCTCGGCACGGAGCGGTTCCGCGTCGGCGGCGGTGTGTTCGCGACGAACGAGGTCGTCGTCGACGAGGGGTCGCGTCTCGCGGAACTCGTCGGACCCGGGGGACTCGACGTGCACAGCTACCACCACCAGGGCATCGATCAGCTGGGCGCGGGGCTCATCGCCACCGCTCGCACCGACGACGGCCTCGTGCAGGCGTTCGAGTCCGACGGCGAGGGGTACGTCCTCGGCGTGCAGTGGCACCCCGAGGAGAACCGCGAGGACCGCCGCCTCTTCGCCGGTCTGGTGGCCGAGGCGTCGGTGTATGCCGTGACGGGTTCGCGGTCGTCGAGCGAGCGAGGAACGAGCGAGACGAAACGTTCCGAGTCAGGTCCCCGGTCGTTGAGCGAGCGAGGTACGAGCGAGACGAAACGTTCCGAGTCAGGTCCTCGGTCGTTGAGCGAGCGAGGAACGAGCGAGACGAAACGCGCCCAGCCGGGTTCCCGGTCGTTGAGCGAGCGCCCTTCGTCAAGCTCAGGAACCGCGAGCGAGACGAAACGCGCCCAGCCGTCGAACGGGGTCCTCGCATGACGTCGACGTTCACCGTGATCAACCCGGCGACCGCGCAGCCGATCCGCGAGATCGCGCGCGCCGATGTGGCGCAGACGGATGCAGCCATCGCGCGTGCCGTCACCGCCCAGCGTTCGTGGGCGTCACTGCCGCCGGTGGCCCGAGCCGACGCGCTTCGTGCCTTCGCCCGTGTCGTCGAGGCGCACGTCGAGGAGCTCGCCCGGCTCGAGGTGCTGAACTCGGGGCACCCGATCGGCTCCGCCCGGTGGGAGGCGTCGCACGTCGCCCAGGTGCTGAACTTCTACGCCGGCGCCCCGGAGCGCCTCAGCGGTCAGCAGATCCCGGTCGCCGGCGGGCTCGACGTGACATTCCACGAGCCGTACGGCGTCGTGGGCATCATCGTGCCCTGGAACTTCCCGATGACGATCGCGTCGTGGGGCTTCGCGCCGGCGCTCGCCGCGGGCAACGCCGTCGTGCTCAAGCCCGCCGAGCTCACACCGCTCACCGCGATCCGCCTGGGTGAGCTCGCGCTCGAGGCGGGCCTTCCTCCCGGGCTGTTCACGGTGATCACCGGCTCCGGCTCGGTCGTCGGGCAGCGGTTCGTGTCGCACCCGGACGTGCGCAAGGTCGTCTTCACCGGCTCCACGTCGGTGGGGACGGATGTCGCCGCCGGCTGCGCGCGCGAGCTCAAGCCCGTGACCCTCGAGCTCGGCGGCAAGAGCGCCAACATCGTGTTCGCCGACGCAGACCTCGAGAAGGCGGCGGCCGCCGCGCCGGGAGCGGTGTTCGACAACGCCGGTCAGGACTGCTGTGCGCGCAGCAGGATCCTGGTCGAGCGGAAGGTGTACGACCGGTTCCTCGAGCTGCTCGAGCCGGCGGTGCGGGCGTGGCGGGTCGGCGACCCCGCAGACGAGGGCACCGAGATGGGACCGCTGATCTCGGCATCCCACCGCTCCACTGTCGCGGGATTCCTCGACGGGGCGAACGTCGCCTTCCGCGGCTCCGCACCCGAGGGTGACGGCTTCTGGTTCGCGCCGACCGTCGTGCTCGCCGAGCCGGAAGACCGCATCGCGCGCGAAGAGGTGTTCGGCCCGGTCGTCGCGGTGCTCCCGTTCGACGACGAGGCCGACGCGATCCGGCTGGCGAACGACACGGCCTACGGTCTCGCCGGCTCCATGTGGACCGAGAACCTCGGCCGTGCCGTGCGGGTCGCGCGTGGCGTCAAGAGCGGGGTGCTGTCGGTGAACTCGCACTCGTCGGTGCGGTACTGGACGCCGTTCGGCGGCATGAAGGCGTCAGGGCTCGGCCGTGAGCTCGGCCCCGACGCCGCGGAGCACTTCACCGAGACCAAGAACGTCTTCTTCGCGACGGACTGAGAGGGAAGAGCATGGACCTGACCCAGCGATTGAAGGACCGGGTCGCGATCATCACCGGCGGCGCCTCCGGGATCGGCCTCGCCACCGCGCGACGCTTCGCCGCGGAGGGTGCGCGCGTCGTGATCGCCGACCTCGATCCGGCGACCGGAGAGGTCGCGGCGGACGAGGTCGGCGGCGTGTTCCGGGCGGTGGATGTCGCGGACGAGACCCAGGTCAACGCGGTGTTCGACGGCGTCGCGGCGGAGTTCGGACGCATCGACATCGCGTTCAACAACGCGGGGATCTCGCCCGCCGACGACGACTCGATCGAGACCACCGAGCTGCCCGCGTGGGACCGTGTGCAGGACGTCAACCTCAAGAGCGTCTACCTGTGCTCGCGCGCGGCACTGCGCCACATGGTGCCGGCGGGCACGGGATCGATCATCAACACCGCGTCGTTCGTGGCGCTACTCGGCTCGGCGACATCCCAGATCTCGTATACGGCATCGAAGGGCGGCGTGCTGGCCATGACGCGCGAGCTCGGGGTGCAGTTCGCGCGGCAGGGCATCCGCGTCAATGCGCTGTGCCCCGGGCCGGTGAACACGCCGCTCCTGCAGGAGCTGTTCGCGAAGGACCCCGAGCGCGCGCAGCGCCGGCTCGTGCACGTGCCGATGGGCCGCTTCGCCGAGCCCGAGGAGCTCGCCGCCGCCGTCGCGTTCCTCGCCTCGGACGACGCGTCGTTCATCACCGCCACCGCGTTCGTCGTCGACGGCGGCATCACCAACGCGTACGTCACGCCCCTGTAGGGTCTGCGCGATGTACCGAACTCAGGATGTCTTCGCCCGACGGGCGCCCCGAACGGCGTGTCGCGGCGCTTCGCGCCTTCCGGTCCTGAGTTCGGAACGGGGATGGGCGGTGACCGTATGACCGACGCCCCGCTGCACGAGGTGCGCAGGGCCGTGTACCGGCCGGTGCGCGAGGGCAACGCGCTCGAAGACACCGTCGCGCGCCTGGTGCAGACGATCCGGCTCGGCGTCGTGGCGCCGGGGGAGTCGCTGCCGTCGGAGCGGGAGCTCGCCGTGCTGTACGCGGTGAGCCGGGACACCGTGCGTGAGGCGATCCGCGAACTCGCCGACACCGGCTACCTCGTGCGCCGGCGCGGCCGGTACGGTGGCACGTTCGTCGCCGACCCGCTTCCGCAGCCCCCGCATCCTCGCGACGTGACGGCGGCCGAGCTCGAAGACGTCCTGGGCCTGCGTCGCGTACTCGAGGCGGGCGCCGCTCGCGCCGCCGCGGCCCGAAGCCTCGACGCCGCCACGCGCGACGAGCTGTGGGCGCGGTACGAGGTCGTCGCCGAGGCATCGGCATCCGACTACCGCCGCCTCGACACGCTGCTGCACCTCTCGATCGCCGAGCTCGCCGGCATCCCGTCGCTCGTCGCACTCGCGGCGGAGAACCGAGCCCGCGTCAACGAGTGGCTCGACACGTTCCCGCTGCTGCCGCGCAACATCGAGCACTCCAACGCGCAGCACGAGCGCATCGTGACGGCGATCCTCGCAGGACGACCGGATGCCGCCGAAGCGGCGATCCTCGAGCATCTCGCCGGTTCGGAGGCGCTGCTGCGCGGCTTCCTCGCCTGATCGGCCGCCCCGCCACCTGTCCTCGGGGCGATTACGCTGGATGGGTGGCAGGCAAGAAGCGCGCGAACAAGCACAAGGAAACGCTCGAGTTCCGCAACACGCAACTCGCGGACGCGCTGCAGACCCAGGATATGGCCGCTGTTGCCTTCGCGTTGCGCCACGGCCCGACGGTGGCGCCGCTGATGCGCCCCGGCGATCGCGACAACCCGCTCGATGTCGGCGAGGTGTGGACGTACCGCGACCCGAAGACCGGAGACATCGCCCTGCTGCTGTTCAGCGACGCTGCGCACAAGCCCGCGTCGCTGCCGCCCGGGGTCGCGCTCCAGCCGCCGGCGTGGCTGCGGGCGTTCCTCGCCGCGCACGAGGACGAGATCACCACGGTCTTCTTCGACATCGCGGGCCCGCACCCGATGCAGGCCTCGCCCACCGACCTCATCGCCGCCCTGGACGCCTGACGCGTCCGGCGCCGAGCCTCACCGGGTTCGGGGCGCGTCGCGCCCGTTTGGGGCGCGTCCGGTGCGCCCCGAGCGACAATTCGGCGCCCCAAACCCCCTGATGCGCCGGTGGGCACCCGCGCGACAGAAGTCGGACTCTCCGGGTGATGGGTTTGCATCACCGGGGACGACGGGGCAGACTCGCCGGGTGGAATTCCTGCTCGTCGGAATCGTGTGCGCGGCCGGATTGGTGATCCCCATCGTGCTCGGGTACGCCGACCCTTCGCGTCGACGCCGGACTCGGGGTCGCTGAGCGGACCGGCCGAACCTCAGAACTCGGGGATGTCTTCCCCTGGCCGGCCCTTGGACCGAGCCCGCACGTCGCTGACGGCGCCGCCCAGCGACCCCGAGCGGTGGTCGATGACGTCCCGATACCCGAGACGCGCGCCTTCGCTGCGCCGCTGCGTCGCCTGGGTGACAGGCCGCACCTCGCCGGCCAGGCTCAGCTCGCCGACCGCGGCGATGTGGCGGGGAATCGTCCATCCCTCGACCGCGCTGGCCACGGCGAGCGCGATGGCGAGGTCGGCCGCCGGTTCGGCGAATCTCACCCCGCCGACCGTCGAGACGTACACGTCTTGATCCGAGGTCTTGATCTTCATCCGCTTCTCGAGCACCGCCAGCACGGTCGCCACGCGCGCGGCATCGACACCGTTCACGATGCGCCGCGGGTTGCCCGACTTGCTGTCGATCGTCAGCGCCTGCACCTCGACCGGGAGCGCGCGACGCCCTTCGAGTGCGATCGACACGCACGTGCCGGGCTCGGTGCTGCCATGGCCGAGGAACAGCGCGCTGGGATCGGGGACCTCGGCGATGCCTGCGCCGGTCATGTCGAAGCAGCCGACCTCGTCCGTCGGGCCGAAGCGGTTCTTGAGCGCGCGCACGAACCGCAGCGACGTCTGCCGGTCGCCCTCGAACTGGCACACCACATCGACCAGGTGCTCCAGGATGCGCGGTCCGGCGATCGAGCCGTCCTTGGTGACGTGGCCAACGATGATGGTCGGGAGCCCGCGCTCCTTCGCGACGCGGATCAGGGTCGCCGCAACCTCGCGAACCTGCGACGGGTGCCCCGCCATGCCCTCGGACAGCGCCGACGACACCGTCTGCACGGAGTCGACGATCAGCAGGTCGGGCGCCACGTCGTCGACGTGCCCGAGGATGGTCGCGAGGTCCGTCTCGCTGGCGAGGTACAGCTCGTCGTGCAGCGCGCCGGTGCGCTCGGCACGCAGGCGCACCTGCGCCGTGGACTCCTCAGCGCTGGCGTACAGCACACGGCGCCCGGCATTCGCCGACCGCGCTGCGACTTCGAGCAGCAGCGTGGACTTGCCGACGCCCGGCTCGCCCGACAGAAGGATCGCGGCGCCCGGCACGAGTCCGCCGCCGAGGACGCGGTCGAACTCGCCGACGCCGCTCGTGCGCCGGGGTGCATCGGACGTGTCGATGCGGGTGATCGGCTGCGCCGCCCGCGCGGCACCCGGCGAGACCGGGGTGATCGAGCGCAGGATGCCGGTCTGCTCGGCGGTCTCGACCACTGTTCCCCACTGCTGGCACTCGCCGCAGCGCCCGACCCACTTGATGGTGGTCCAGCCGCACTCGGTGCACCGGTAGGGTGCGGTCTGCGTCGGGCGTCTGGCAGCGGGCATGGGTTCAGCGTACGGCGAGGGCACGACATGCGTCGGCGGCGGGCCGGGCGTCGGCAGCGCCGATCGCGCCGATCGCCCGCACGCTATTCCCTGCGGTCAGCGCAGCGAGTCGGCGACCTGCTTCAGCGCATCGGCGGAGGCGTGGAACAGCTCGAGCTCGTGGGCGTCGAACTGGGTCTCTCGGATAGGCACTGCACCGGCCGCGCTGACGATCGAGGGGACCGACAGCGCGACGCCGTCGACGCCGTGGAAGTCGCGCAGCACCGGTGAGACGGGCATGACCGCGCGCTCGTCGTTGAGGATCGCCTCGATGATGCGGGCGCTGGACAGGCCGATCGCGTAGTTCGTCGCACCCTTGCCCTGGATGACCTTGTAGGCAGCGTCGCGCACGTCGATCGCGATCTGGTCGAGCTCCTCGACGGTCAGCCGGTCGCCGCGGGGGGTCACCCATTCGAGGATCGGCACGGTGCCGATCGTCGCCTTCGACCACAGCGGGAACTCGGTGTCGCCGTGCTCACCGACGATGTAGGCGTGCACGCTCGACGTCGAGACGCCTGCGCGCTGGGCGAGCTTCCACCTGAGACGCGAGGTGTCGAGCACCGTTCCCGACGCGAAGATGCGCTCGGACGGCAGCCCCGTGTCCTCCTGGGCGAGCACGGTGAGGACGTCGCACGGGTTGGTCACGATGACGTAGATGGCGTCGGGCGCGACGCTGAGCAGCTGCGGCATCATCGTCTTCATGATGCGGGCGTTCACACCCGCGAGCTCGATGCGCGTCTGGCCGGGATCCTGCTTCGCGCCCGCCGTGATGACGACCACGTGCGATCCTTCGACGACAGAGAGGTCGCTGCCGCCGATGATGTCGCTGGATCCGGTGAACTGCGTGCCGTGCGCGAGGTCGAGAACCTCGGCCTCCACCTTCTGCGTGGCGATGTCATAGAGCGCGACATGGCGCGCGGACCCGCGGATCAGCGCCGCGTACGCGGCGCTCGAGCCGACGCTGCCGGCTCCGACGATGGTGACTTTCGAGTTCTCGATGACGGCCATGGAGCCAGTCTTGCAGGGGGCGGTGCCCACGCCCACTCCCGCCGCCGGGTGGCGGCATCCGTCGTGGTCAGAGTGCGGGCGGAGCGGTCGCCGCGCGTTGCGGATTGCGGATGCCGAGGAACGACGTGACGCCGCCGGCGATCATGAGCGCCGCGGTGACGATGGCCGCGCGATGGAAGCCGTCGAGGTCGAGGCTGCCGCCGACGATGGTGGCGAGCAGGGCGACGGCGATGAGTCCGGCGACGCGCGCGACGGCGTTGTTGACGGCCGACGCGATGCCCGATCGCTCGGGCTCGATCGCGCCGAGGATCGCCGAGGTCAGCGGCGCGACGGTGAGGGCGAGGCCGGCGCCCATCACGATCATGCTCGGCAGGATCTGCCACCAGTACGAGAACTCTGTGGTCGTCGTGAGGAGCAGCAGTGCGCCGATGCCCATCGTGATCGGGCCGACCGTCATGAAGAACCGCGGACCCCAGCGACCACTGAGGGCGCCGACGCGCGAGCTGAACAGGATCATGAGGATCGTCATGGGCAGGCTCGCCAGTCCCGCGAGAGTGGCCGGCAGGCCGGCACCCTCCTGCAGGTACACGACGACGACGAGGCCGTTGAGCGCGAGCGCCCCGTAGATGAACGCGGTCGCCACATTGCCCGTCCAGAAGTTGCGCACCCGGAACAGGTCGAGCGGCAGGATCGGGTGTCGTGTGGTGCGCTGACGGAGGATGAACGCCGCGAACATCCCGGCGCCGAGCACCAGCGTCAGCCAGATGACGGGCGAGCCCCAGCCGAGGTTGGGCTGCTCGATGAGGGCGTAGACCATTCCGCCGAGGCCGAGGGTGCACAGCGCTGCGCCGATCCAGTCGATCGATGCTCCCGGATGCCGGGTGTCGCGGAACCCGCCGCGCGCCAGCAGCACGAGCGTCACGGCGATCGGCACCACGTTGATCAGGAACGCGAGCCGCCACGACGCCAGGTCGACCAGCACGCCGCCGATGAGCGGGCCGACGATCATGGCGGAGGTCGTCATCGCGGTCCAGATGCCGATGGCGCGGCTCTGCGCAGCACCGGTGAAGTTCGACGTGATGAGCGCGAGCGAGCTCGGGACGAGGAACGCGCCCGCCGCGCCTTGGAGAGCACGGGCGACGATGAGGAACTCGGCCGTCGGCGCCGCCGCGATCGCGATCGAGGCGATGCCGAAGCCGATGAGCCCGATGCGGAGCACGAGCACGCGCCCATACGCGTCGCTGACCGAGCCCGCGACGAGGATGAGCGCGCCGAGCGTGATGAGGTAGGCGTCGACGACCCACTGCTGCGTCGTGATCCCGCCACCCAGCTCGTCGCTGATCGAAGGGAGCGCGACGTTCACGATCGTGCCGTCGAGGAAGGCCACGAACGAGCCGAGCACGGCGATCCACAGCACCGACCGCTGGATGGCGGTCATCGGGCTCACCGGCGCCGACGTGCCGGGGGCAGGCTGATGATCGGTCACCAGCCCACGCTAGACCCGGCCGACGACACCGAGGGCCGCCTGGTCGCACGAGGCTATCGGGAGCGACCGCACCGCCCTACGATGGCGGCAACGCCGCGCCGCGGTGTCGACGGACGACCCGGGAGGCTGCGATGTGCCGCTGGCTGGCCTACACGGGGGAGCCGCTGCAACCGGCCGCCCTCATCCTCGACGCCCAGCACTCGGTCGTCGCGATGGCGCAGAACTCGCCGCTGGGCGCCGAGACGGTGAACGGCGACGGCTTCGGCTTCGGCTGGTATCCCGTCGCGGATGGGGATGCCGCCGGGCTGCGGCATCCGTCCGTCTTCCGCAGTATCGAGCCGGCGTGGAACGACCAGAACCTGCGCGAGATCAGCCGGGCCGTCGTGAGCCCGCTGTTCTTCGCCCACGTGCGTGCAGCCGCCGGTCCGCCGATCCAGCAGACGAACTGCCACCCGTTCCGTCACGACAACTGGCTGTTCATGCACAACGGCGCGATCTCGCAGTTCGGTCTGATCAAGCGGGAGCTCGCGCTCGCCGTGGACCCGTCGTTGTACCCGCTGATGCAGGGCACGACCGACACCGAGGTGCTCTTCCATCTCGCGCTGACCTTCGGTCTCGCGGACGATCCGATCGGCGCCGTCGGAGCGGCGATCCGTCGCGTGGAGGAGGCCGGCCATGCTGCCGGCGTGCAATTCCCGATGCAGGGCACGCTCGCCGTGTCGGACGGCGAGACGCTGTGGGCGTTCCGGTACTCGTCACAGGGGCGCTCGCGCTCGCTGTTCCACTCGGCCGACGTTCCCACCATCCGGGCCATGTACCCCGACGCCGACCGGCTCTCGCTCTTCGGCGACCACGCGCAGGTCGTCGTGTCTGAGCCGCTCAACGACCTTCCCGGCGTCTTCCTCGAGGTCCCCGAGTCGACCGTCGCCGTGCTCGACCCCGAGGGGTACCACCACGAGGCGTTCCTCGACGCGTGAGCCGGTGCCGACGCCATCGTGCCGGGGCTGGGCGGGGTCGTAGCCGAGGTTCGGCGCCGATTCGCGGCATCCGCCCCGCGTGTCGTAAGCTTGTCGGCGGTGACGTGTCCGAGCGGCCGAAGGTGCAACTCTCGAAAAGTTGTGTAGGGTAACCCCCTACCGTGGGTTCAAATCCCACCGTCACCGCCATTTTGGGCCAGATCGACGTCCTTCTCGGACGGTCTCGATCTGGCCCATTCCTTTTGGTTCCGTCTCGTTCCTTCTCGGATGTGGGCACGGGCGTGGTCAGGGGTTTTCTCGTAGAGCGCCTCCGCTGCGAGGTCCGGAGCATCGGGCGGCCCCGGCGGGATGGAGGCGGATCGACGACGATCCGTACCGACGTGGAAATCATCCGTGCCCACAGAATGCCCACAAGATTTCACGTGGGAACGTTGCCCAGCGGAGGCCGAGTTCCAAATCCCTCCATCTCCGCCGAGAAGGCCCTGATCAAAGGGTATTTACTACGCCATGCGAACCGTTTGCGAAGATTTTGCATCGATTGGCGGTCACGTTGTGCCCGGCTGGAGCCTGACCTGCTTCCCCACAGCCACAGCCACAGCCACAGCCACGGGCAGGTCTCGTGACCGCCCACAGGCAGTTTCACATGGCCGTCAACGCGTCTCAGAGGGCCGGTGGGGGTGACCCCGGATACCGGACGCTGACAATGCGTCGGGTTCGCCTTCGCCGCCTCGATCAACCGCGAACCGCTCCTCCTCGACCTAGGACGTGTTGCTAAGAGCATCCTCCGTGCGCGCGTCACAGCAGCAGGGCGATGCCGGTGACGATCAACCAGAGGGACCAGATGATGTAGACAAAGGGGGTGGCCGCGGCGGCAGGCTTCCACCCCGTCGTCTCGAAGGGGCCGACGAACTCCAGCGAGCAGAGGGCGAGGGCGACGCCGATGATGATGCCGGCTACGCCAACCCATCCGTTGACGTTGGAGCTCTGCATAATCGCGACACCGACCAGTGCGGTCCACGCTCCGGTGAACAGGAACCCGAGGTGCTCCCCGACGGCGACGCCGAGGTAGCGGTTGAAGGACTGGAAGACGACGTCGATCGCCTCACGACGGGCCGGGGTGGTGTCGGGCTTCTCCGACTCCCGTGCCAGGTAAGGCACCAGGAACGGCCAACGGATCAGGCCAAGGAACTGCACCACGCTGGCAACCACGCCCACCCCGGCGGCGGTGAATAAGACCGCAGGCTCAGAACCCCGTAGCGAAACGGACACCAAAATCGCGAGCGGCGTCAGCAATGCCGCCGTCATCGCGAACCCCCACCACAGCAGCACTAGGGCCGAACCGCCCGCGCTGTATTTTGCCAACACCTCCGCGGTGGGCTTGCGCAGAATGTTCGGGTAGTCGAACTTCGCCGCGAGCGCGGCGAACGCTGCATTGAAGCCGATCGGCACCGCGATCAGCAGGACGCCGGCGATCAGGGTCGAGGTGGTGTCGCTCAGGGGATTCATCGGGCTGTCTCTCGTTTGATCCCTGTCATTCGACAGCAGTTCGGGCGGAGCGAGTGCTCCAGAGTGTCGCGCAGTCATCCCTCTTGGTTGTTACCGAGGACACTGATCACGATCTTCGCTCGTGCGTGCTGCTCAGCGAAATACCGGATCGCGTCCGCGGTGTGTTCAAGCGGGTAGGTGCGGTCTATCGCCGGCGTCACCAGACCGGACTCGATCAGTTCGGTCAGCTCGTCCAATGGGCGAGAGTCCGCGGTCGCGGTGGAGACGCGGAGGTTCTGCGTGACGAACAGAGACATGCTGAGGGCTCGGAGGATGCGGATCATGGGTCCGAGGACGCGTCCGCCGGTGCCGCTCGACAACACGAGCGTTCCTCGGGTGGTGAGTGCGCGACGCAGCCGGCGCAACGGGTGGTTCCCGATGCTGTCGAAGATCAGGTCGTAGCGCTGGCTGGCTTGGGTGAAGTCGGTGACGGCGTAATCGATCACATGATCGGCGCCAAGGGATCGGGCGAGCGCGAAGTTCTTCGCGCTGCATACGGCGGCTACCTCGGCGCCGAGTGCCTTGGCGATCTGGACGGCGAAGGTGCCGACACCGCCGGAGGCGCCGTTGATGAGCACCTGCTGTCCTGGCTGAAGGTTCCCGGCGTCGCGGAGGCCGTGGAGCGCCGTCGTCCCCGCCAGCGGGACGGTCGCTGCCTGCTCGAAGGTGAGGGTGGCGGGCATCAGCGCGACCTTGTCTTGGGGTGCGGGGGCGAACTCGGCGAAGCTTCCCGCCTCGAGTTCGGCGTAGACGTTGTCTCCCGGCGTGAATTGGGTTACTGCTGCGCCGACGGCTTCGACGGTACCTGCGACGTCCTTTCCCCTCACCTTCAGTTTCGGGGTTCGCATTCCGAAGGCAAGGCGGGCGAGGAGGGGAGTGCCGGTGGTGTAGACCCAGTCGGCGTGGTTGACGGATGCCGCGCGAACCCGGATCAGGACTTCTGTGTCGGCGATCCGCGGTGTGTCGATTTCAGCGAGCTTCAGCACGTCGGCGGTGCCGTAGGAGTGCTGGACGATCGCCTTCATCGTGGTCTGGGTGTGTGACTGGTTTGGCGGGCTGGTTGCCGCTGTCATTGCGTTCATGGCTCGGTTCCTGCGGTTCGGGGTGGGTCTGCGGGGGTCACGGCTGGCTCAGGAAGGGGAAGTGGACGTCGGTGAGCGCTTCCGAACTGTCCCAGAGCCGTGCGGCAGCGATCGGGTCGGTCGCGTTGGCGCCCGGTGTCGCGAGAGCCGGAGGTCCGGACATCTCGCGGCGGCGGCTCGGGCCCGAGTAGCTGCCGCCGGGGAGACGTTCTGTTGCCGCAAACAGCGTCGGGGTGGCGGCCATCACAGCATCCTGCGCGACGATGCGATTCAGCATCCGAGTCCCCGTGCTCATCACCGGGCCGTAGGAAGTTGAGCCGAGATTCGTTGCCGCCCACCCGGGATGCGCGGCCACCGCCAGCACCGGAGACCCGGCGCTGCTCAGCCGGCGCTGCAACTCGAGGGTGAAGAGCAGATTCGCCAGCTTCGAGTCCGCGTACGCGCGAGACCGGCTGTACCGGCGCGTTGTCCAGTTCAGATCGTCGAAGTCGAGACCGCCGATGCGATGAGCGTTGCTCGCAACAGTCACGACGCGCCCGCTGATCTGCGGCAGCAGCAGATTCGTGAGCACAAAGTGTCCGAGATGGTTAGTGCCGAACTGAAGCTCGAACCCGTCGACGGTCAGCGCGAACGGCGGCACCAGGATGCCGGCATTGTTCACCAGCACATCGATGTCTTCGCTCCACTGGGCGGCAAACGAGCGCACCGACGTCAGATCGGCGAGATCCAGGCGCCGCACCTCGGTCGACCCGCCGATGGCAGTTGCCGCCAGTCGCCCTCTGACCTCGTCGCGCACCGCGAGCACCACATGGGCACCCTTCGCGGCGAAGACACGAGCGGCCTCGAGCCCGATGCCGCTGTTCGCGCCCGTCACTACGACCGTCTTCGCGGTCATGTCCGGCATCCGGGAGGTCGTCCAATCACGAGTGGTGGTTGCAGTGCTCGCCGACATGATTCGCTTCTTCCCTTTACCTAACAGTGTTAGGCTCCAAGCAAGGTTTACCATACACTGTTAGATGGAGTCAATGCGTAGCGCGAAAGGGGCCCCCAGGAGTGAGCATCGCGGAGGAAGTCAGACCGGCAACGGTGAGCGTGTCGGGGCGCGCGCCGGTCACTCGCGACCGGATTCTGCAGGCTGCGATCGCTCTCGCCGACCGCGGTGGGCTCGAGTCGCTGAGTATGCGCAAACTGGCCGCCGACCTCCAGATCGAGGCCGCTTCGCTGTACTACCACGTGAGGAACAGGGGCGATCTTCTCGATGGGATGGCCGACGTCGTGTTCGGCGAGATGGGGCGCCCCTCCCCGGGTGAAGAGTGGAAGGCGGCGTTGGGCAAGCGAGCGGCATCGACTCGAGAAGTGCTCGTGCGGCACCCATGGGCGATACCGATCATCGATTCACGCACCACCCCAGGTGCCGCCACACTGCGGTATCTCGAGGACGCCATTGCCTTCCTCCGTGAGGCCGGGTTCTCGATCGCGATGGCCGCCCACGTGCTCTCGGTGCTGGACAGTTATGTGCGGGGATTCGCGATGCAAGAGGTCTCACTCCCGCTCGACCCGGGCGGCAGCATCGAGGCAGCGACCGAGAGCATCCTGGAGCAGCAGCCCATGATGTCGAACGCGTACCCGCATCTCGCCGAGATGGCCGGTGCACTCATCCTCCAACCGGGCTACGCCTACGGGAACGAGTTCTCGTTCGGCCTTGGCCTCATCCTCGACGGACTCGAATCAGCCCGCGCATCGGATCGCGACGTATCGGCCACGCAGCGAGACAGCGACGCTGGATGACGTACGCGGCGCCGGCGAGAGCGACCCCTCAGAGGGCAGGACGCCCGGACAGCGTGCGCCCGTCGGACCCAAAGACCGGGCTCGATCTGGCCCATTCCTTTTGGTTCCGTCCCGTTCCTTCCCGATGTGGGCACGGCCGGGTCTGGGCTTTTCTTGTTGAGCACGCCCTTTTCGACCACGCTGCCTGGAGTGGGGGGACGCGGCTATGGACCGCGTGGCCGGCGCAGCCGGGGCACTGGACTTCGTGCGTCGTCTCGCGGCGATCATGCCGCCGTCCGCTGCCTCCGACGCGACCTCTCCGTCCGGCAGCTGATTCCGGCCCGGACGGCCGATCTGCCGCCAACCTCCATGTCATTTCCGGGGCGGCGCAGTCGATTCGCGGACGACGAGCTCTGATGCGAGCTGGACGCGCGAGTTGGCGACGCCGTGTCCGCGCGAGATCGCGATCGCCATACGCGTCGCCTCTGTCGCCATGCCCTCGAGCGGCTGCCGCATCGTGGTGAGCTGCGGGGTCACCCACTGGCACAGCTCCACGTCGTCGAATCCGACGACCGAGAGGTCGTGGGGGATACTGAGGCCCCGGGCCCGCGCGGCCTGGTAGACGCCGTAGGCCTGCTCGTCCGATCCGCTGATGATGGCGGTCGGCGACGCGTCGAGGTCGAGCAGCTCGCCGCCGCGCGCGACGCCGCCGTCGACGAGAGAGTCGCCGACCCGGACCAAGTCGGGATCTTGCTGGATGCCCGCACGGCCCAGAGCGGAGAAGTATCCGTCGAGACGGTCCTGGTGGCACGCCTGGTCGATCGGTCCGGTGACGAACCCTATCCGGCGGTGGCCCAGTGACAGCAAGTGCTCTGTGGCGTCCCTGCCGGCATCCCAGTCCGTTGCCGACATGTTCGGGAACGACTCGGTGTCGACGCCCAGCGGGTCGATCATCACCACCGGCACTTCCAGGCGGGAGAAGAGCTCCTTGGCGGGGCGAGATCGTCCATCAGCTGATCGAGCAGGGAGCCGAGGTCGCGTTCCTGGATCTGGATGCCGGCGATTCCAGCCCTGGGGACGCCCGCTTCATCCGGTGCGACGTGCGCGACATCGCCGCGCTCCAGGGGGTGGTGCAGCAGGTGGCGGAAGAGCTCGGCACGATCGACATCCTGGTCAACAACGCCGCGCGGGACGACCGCATCCGCTTCGACGAGGTCGACGTCGCGCGGTGGGACGAGCAGATCGACGTCAACGTGCGCCACCACTTCTTCGCGACCCAGGCCGTCGCGCCGTTCATGCGCCGTGCCGGGGGCGGCTCGATCATCACCATGGGATCCATCAGCGCGCACATCGACCTGCGGGACCTCGCGGGATACGTCACCGCGAAGGCCGGGATCGAGGGTCTGACCCGCACTCTCGCCCGCGAGCTCGGACGCGATCGGATCCGCGTGAACTGCGTGATCCCCGGCTGGATCATGACGGAGCGGCAGCTGCGCGACTGGGTCACGCCCGAGGCGGAGGGGCTGATCGAGGCGAGCCAGGCGCTGCCCGAGAAGCTGGTGCCCGCGGATGTCGCCAGGCTCGTGCTGTGGCTCGCCGCCGAGGACTCCCGCCTCTGCACCGGGCAGCGGTGGATCGTCGACGGCGGCTGGATGTGAGGTCAGCCGCCGAAGGCGTGCACCGGCGCACCGGTGAATTCGGTCTCGACCGTGAACAGCCCGCCCGCCTCGGGCTCGGGGTCGGCAAGGCCCTGGCGGGACGTCGTGATGTAGAGGGTGCGGCGATCGGCGCCCCCGAACGCGCACGACGTCACGTTCGCCGTGGGCAGCGGGATCGTGAGGTCGAGTGCGCCCGTCGCGGTGTATCTGCGGACGCCACCGCCGCCCCACATCGCGACCCAGACGCCGCCGTCCTCGTCGATCGATATGCCATCCGGCATACCGCCCGTGCCGCTGAACTGGACGAACGGGCGGCGCTCGCCGAACCGTCCGGCCCCGAGATCGAAGTCGTACGCCCAGATCACTCCGTCGCGGGTGTCAGCGTGCAGGGCGACATCGCCGGCCGCAGTCCAGACCAGTCCGTTCGGGATCGTCACGCGCTCCCGCACCACGCGCACCGACAGGTCGGGGTCGAGCCGGTACACGCGCCCGCCGTCCAGCCGGGTGTCGTACGCCATGCTCCCGCAGTAGAAGCGGCCGGCGGCGTCGCACGCGCCCTCGTTCATGCGGATGTCCGCGTCCGAGAAGACGGCGATCTCGCGGTCGATCGAGAGATGGTGGTCGGTCAGCGCGAAGCCGCGCTCAGTCGCCACAACGTACCCGCCCGCCCTGCGCGCGCGGATCACCGCGGTCACCTCCGAGAGGTGCGAACGACGCAGCGTGGTTCCGTCCCACGTCATCACGTCGCCGCGGAGCATGTCGACGAACCGGATGCTGCCGGTCGCGGCATCCCAGAACGCCCCTTCGCCGTGGAACACCCCGGCCGTGTCGCTCGACACCAGCTCCGGCTTCATGCAGTCCTCCCGCGTCGTCCATCGCACGTCGCGCGGAGCCCCAGGAGCCGGGACTTGGCAACGTTGTACAACGACGCTACCCTGAACTGCAGAATTGTTGTTACAGAGAACAAATGCGCGGAAGGTCGAGGATGACACAGCCGACGGACGTCGTGGCCGCACGCGTGTGGTCAGAACCCACCGCCGACATCGACACCCGGGTCGAGGCACTGCTGGCGGAGATGACGGATGCCGAGAAGCTCGCGCAACTCGGAAGCTACTGGGCCGACAAGCGGGACTCGACCCAGATCATCGCCCCCATGCAGGACGTGCTCTCGAAGGGCCGCCCGCCGTTCGACGAGGCGACCGCCGAGGGCATCGGTCATCTGACCCGCGTGTTCGGCACGACGCCGGTGAGCGCCCGTGACGGCATGGCGAAGGTGCACGAGTCGCAGCAGCACCTCATCACGAGCACGCGTCTCGGCATCCCGGCGATCGTGCACGAGGAGTGCCTGACCGGCTTCACGACGCTCGGGGCGACGGTCTATCCGGCCTCGATGGCGTGGGCGGCGACGTTCGATGCCCCGCTCGTGCGCGAGATGGCCCACGCGATCGGCTCCGACATGGCCGCGGTCGGCGTGCACCACGGTCTCTCGCCGGTGCTCGACGTCGTCACGGACTACCGCTGGGGGCGCGTCGAAGAGACGCTCGGCGAAGACCCGTACGTCGTCGCGACCCTGGCCACCGCATATGTCGAGGGACTCCAGGGCGCCGGCGTCATCGCCACCCTCAAGCACTTCGCCGGCCACGCCACCTCGCGCGGCGGTCGCAACCATGCCCCGGTCGCGATGGGAGAGCGGGAACTCCGCGACCTCGTGCTGCCGCCGTTCGAGATGGCGGTGCGCATGGGCGGCGCGAAGAGCGTGATGAATTCGTACACCGAGCTCGACCGGGTTCCCGCGGCGGCCGATCGGTGGCTCCTCACCGACCTGCTGCGCGGCGAGTGGGGCTTCGGCGGCACTGTCGTGTCGGATTACTGGGCGGTCGCGTTCCTCAAGTCCAAGCACGGCGTGGCCGGGACGATGGCGGATGCCGGGCGCCTGGCGCTGCACGCGGGCATCGACGTCGAGCTGCCCGACATCGCGGCCTACCGCCTCCTCGCCGAGGCCGACCCCGACCCGGCGCGCACGCGGGACGACATCGACACCGCGGTGCGGCGGGTGCTGCGGCAGAAGATCGAGGTGGGCCTGCTCGACGACGGCTGGACTCCGACGGAGCCCGCCGACGTGGACCTCGACAGCGCACGCAACAGGCAGATCGCCCGCCGCCTCGCCGAGGAGTCGATCGTCCTCCTCGACAACCGCCGCGGCATCCTTCCCCTTGCCGAGGACACGCGGCGCATCGCCGTGATCGGGCCGTGCGCGGACGACCCCCGCGCGATGATGGGCGCGTACTCCTACCCGATCCACGTGATGCCGCGTCATCCCGAGCTGGGCCTCGGCATCGACGCGACGACCATCCCCGACGCACTGCGCGCGGCGCTTCCCGGTGCGGAGGTCGTCGTCGAGCAGGGGTGTCCGCTCATCGAGCCTGCGCATGAGCGGCAGATCGCGCACGCGGTCGTGGCCGCAGCAGCCAGCGACGTCGTCGTCGCCGTCGTGGGCGATCGCGCGGGGATGTTCGGCAAGGGCACGTCGGGGGAGGGATCCGACGCTCCGACCCTCGACCTGCCCGGCGACCAGGGCCGCCTCGTCGACGCGCTCCTCGCGACCGGGAAGCCCCTCGTGCTGCTCGTGCTGTCGGGTCGCCCGTACACGCTCGGCGCGTACACCCAGCGGGTCGCGGCGATCGTGCAGTCGTTCATGCCGGGTGTCGAGGGTGCGGCGGCCATCGCGGGCGTCCTCACGGGTGCGGTCAACCCCAGCGGGCACCTGCCGGTGCAGATCCCGCGCACCAACGGGGCGCTGCCGCACACCTACCTCGCCCCACCGCTCGGCCAGGACGGCGATCGCATCAGCAACCTGTCGATCGCGCCTGCCTTCCCGTTCGGGCACGGTCTGTCGTACACGACGTTCGAGCTCGGCGACGTGTCGCTCGACAGCGACGAGATCGCGAACGACGGCACCGTCCGAGCGACGGTGAGGATCGCCAACACGGGTGACCGTGCCGGAGCCACCGTCGTTCAGCTGTATAGCGCAGACCCGGTCGCTCAGGTGACGCGGCCCGTGCAGCAGCTGGTCGGGTACGCCCGCGTCTCGCTGGAAGCGGGTGCCGCGGCATCGGTCACGTTCGCACTGCACGCCGACCGGTTCTCGTTCGCCGGACTCGAGCGCCGGCGCATCGTCGAACCGGGCCTGGTGAACCTCACCGCGGGCCTCTCACTCGCCGACGTGACCACCCCTGCCGCCCTGACGATCACCGGTCTTGTGCGTGCCGTTGAAGACCCGGTGCTCGTGACCGGCGTCGAGATCACCGAGGAGGATGCCGCGTGACCGGCCTCACCGCCGACGACTGGCCGATCGCGGCCGCCGCCCTGCCCTTCGCCGGCCGCACGCCCGACGGGCGCACGATCGCGGCCGCCGGACCCGAGGAATGGGAGCGCACCCTGACCGAGATCGCCGACGCGGGCTTCGACCGCGTCGACCTCACCGACTCATGGCTGCGCGTCGCCGACCTGGACGAACCGGGTCTGCGCGATCTCACCGCCGTCGCGTCCGATGCGGGAGTCGTGCCGACGTCGATCTCGGCGATCCGCTGCAGCGTCATCGACCACGCCCACGGCGCCGAGAACCTCGCGTACAGCCACAGGACGCTGGATGCCGCGGCCGCCCTCGGCATCGAGACCGTGTCGTTCGGCCTGCACCAGGCGCTGACGCGGCAGCAGCAGGAGCAGCTGTGGTTCTGGACGGTCAAGGGCCACCACGACGACCCCGCCGACTGGGACCTCGCGGTCAGCAGACTGCAGGAGCTGGGCCGCCACGCGGCCGAGCTCGGCATCCTGGTCTCGCTCGAGATGTACGAGGACACGTTCCTCGGCACCGCCGACTCGGCCGTGCGCCTCGTCGAAGGCATCGGCTTGGACAATGTCGGGCTGAACCCCGACATCGGCAATCTCGTGCGACTGCACCGGCCGATCGAGCCCTGGTGGCAGCTCGTCGAGAAGACGCTCCCCTACGCCAACTTCTGGCACGTGAAGAACTACGCGCGCGATGAAGACACCGCGCGTGGCGAGTACTTCGCGGTGCCTGCGCCCATGCAGTACGGGCTGATCGACTACCGCCGCGCATTCCGGTACGCGATCGAGCACGGGTTCCAGGGCGTCATCTGCGTCGAGAACTACGGCGGCGACGGGCTGAGCGTGTGCGCCGACAACCGCGATTACCTCCGCCGGCACGTGCTGCCCAAGCGCGAGGGCTACGCGCTCGGGACCAGCAGGGTGCGCCAGCCTCGCCACGCGCAGGGCGGTTCACGATGACCCGCATCGCGAACGACCCCGCCGATTTCGTGCCCCAGGCCCTCGCCGGATTCGCCTCGGCGCACGGCGATCTCGTTCGCGCCGTGGATGGCGGCGTGGTGCGTGCCGTTCCCGCAGCCCGCGGGTCGGTCGCCCTCGTCGTCGGCGGCGGCTCGGGACACTACCCGGCGTTCGCCGGCGTGGTAGGTGCCGGCATGGCTGCCGGGGCGGTATGCGGCAACATCTTCACGTCGCCGTCGGCGGGGCAGGCGTATCGAGTCGCGAAGGCGGCGCATCGCGGCGGAGGAGTGCTGTTCAGCTTCGGCAACTACGCCGGTGACGTGCTGCACTTCGGCGAGGCCGAGGCGCGCCTGCGCGACGAGGGCATCGATGCCCGCACGGTGCTGTGCACCGACGACATCGCGAGCGCACCGCTCGACGAGATCGATCGGCGCCGCGGCATCGCCGGCGACTTCGTCGTCTTCAAGATCGCCGGCGCTGCGGCCGAGCGCGGCGACTCGATCGACGAGGTCGAACGCCTCGCGCGGCTCGCGAACCACCGCACGCGCACCCTCGGCGTCGCGTTCGGCGGCTGCACCTTCCCGGGAGCCGGCGAGCCGCTGTTCACCGTCCCCGACGGCATGATGTCGATCGGCCTCGGCATCCACGGCGAACCCGGCATTCGCGACGTGCCGCGCACCGACTCCGCCACGCTCGCCGCGACGCTCGTCGGCGCGCTCCTCGCCGACGTGCCCGAGCAGCGCGGCGATCGCGTCGCTGTGATCGTCAACGGCCTGGGCACCGTGAAGTATGAGGAGCTCTTCGTGCTCTACGGCGATGTCGCCGCACTGCTCGAGGCCGCGGGTGTCACCGTCGTGCAGCCCGAGGTCGGCGAGCTCGTGACGAGTCTCGACATGGCCGGGGCATCCGTCACCCTCTTCTGGCTCGACGACGAGCTCGAGCCACTGTGGGCGGCGCCCGCGTATACGCCCGCCTACCGTAAGGGCTCGGTCGAGGTCGCGGCCGCAACGGACGCCGGCGACGAGGTGTTCGAGGCAGGCGAGGCCGAGCAGCTGCCCGAAGCGTCGGAGTGGTCGAAAACGGCGGCCACCCTGGCGCTCGGATACCTCGACGCGGCACGCGCGACCCTCCACGAGCACGAGGCGGAGCTCGGCCGCATCGACGCGATCGCGGGCGACGGCGACCACGGCGTCGGCATGCGCACCGGCATCGACGCGGCCGGCGAGGCGGCGGACCCCGACGCCGGGTTGCGCGCGATGCTCGCCGCCGCCGGCGATGCATGGAGCGAGCGCGCGGGCGGCACCTCCGGCGCGCTGTGGGGCTCGATTCTCGTCGCGGTCGGGAGGGCTCTCGACCGCGAGGGCGCCGACCCGTGTACCGCTGTGGCCGATGCCGCGCGGGCCGCGCTCGACGCGGTGACCTCGCGCGGCGGCGCGCGCGTGGGCGACAAGACAATGGTCGACGCGCTCGATCCCTTCGTCCGGACCCTCGACGAGCGCCTCGCCGCCGGCGATGCGCTCCCCGATGCGCTCGACGCGGCCGCCCGCGCCGCGACCGACGCGGCCGCTGCCACCTCTGCGTTGCGGCCGGCCCTCGGCCGCGCCCGTCCGCTGGCCGAGAAGAGCCTCGGACACCCCGATGCCGGCGCCACGTCGTTGGCGCTGATCGCCACGGCGATCTCCGAAACCACGCGAAAGGAAGCTCGATGACCGACCCCCTGCGCATCGTCGTCGGAAGCGACGATGCGGGCTACGAGTACAAGACGGCGCTGAAGGCCCTGCTGGAGGCCGACCCGCGGGTCGCTGCGGTCTCCGACGTCGGGGTCCGCGGCGACGAGCACACCGACTATCCGCACGTCGCCGTCGAAGCCGCGCGACGTGTGGCTGCGGGCGACGCCGACCGGGCGCTGCTCGTCTGCGGCACGGGGCTCGGGGTGGCGATCTCGGCCAACAAGGTCCCCGGCATCCGTGCCGTCACCGCGCACGACAGCTACTCCGTGGAGCGCTCGGTGCTGAGCAACAACGCCCAGGTGCTCACGATGGGGCAGCGCGTCATCGGCCTCGAGCTGGCCAAGCGGCTCGTCTCGGAGTGGCTCGGCTACCGGTTCGACCCCGCGTCTTCGTCGGCGTCGAAGGTCGCCGCCATCGAGTCGTACGACCGCGGCGCAGCCGACCAGAACGCCGCGGAACAGCAGACCGCTGACCAGAACACGGAGGCAAGCTCATGACCCGGATCGCCGTCGTCGGCAGTGGCTACATGGGTGGCGGCATGGCGCAGGTCTTCGCGCTGGCCGGCCACGATGTCGTGATCTCGGACGTCACCGCCGAGATCGCCGCCTCCAACCTGGAGCGCATCCGCATCGAGACCTCCGAGTTCGAAGAGCAGGCACTCTTCCCCGTGGGCGCGACCGAGCTGATCACTGCCAATATCTCGGCGGCGGAGAGCATCGAGGATGCGGTGGCGGATGCCGAGTTCATCGAAGAGGCGGTGCCCGAGCGGATCGAGATCAAGCACGCGACGCTGCGTCGCATCTCGCGTGCGAATCCGACTGCGGTCATCGGCAGCAACACCTCGACCATCTCGATCACCAAGCTCGCCGAGGCCGTCGAGAATCCCGAGCGTTTCCTCGGCGTGCATTTCTCGAATCCGGCGCCGTTCGTGCCCGGCGTGGAGCTCATCCCGCACCCCACGACCGCCGAGAGCGCGATCGTCGCCACCGAAGAACTCGTCGCCGGCAGCGGCAAGATCGGCGCCCGCGTGAGGGACGCGACCGGATTCGTGCTGAACCGGCTGCAGTACGCGCTCTTCCACGAAGCCACGCAGCTCGTCGACGAAGGGGTCGCGACACCGGAAGACATCGACGCGATCGTGCGTTCGACCTTCGGCTTCCGCCTGCCGTTCTTTGGCCCGTTCGCGATCGCCGACATGGCCGGGCTCGACGTCTACGCCTTCTGCTACGCCTCGCTGCAGGGCGACTTCCCCGAGCGCTTCGCGACCCCGGCCATCCTCTCGGAGCGCATCGAGCGCGGCGAACTGGGCACGAAGACCGGCGGCGGCTTCCGCGCCATCGACCCGGAACGCATCCCCGAGCTGGTCGCCTACCGCAACCGGGCCTACGCCAAGATGACGGAGCTCCTCGACGAGCTCGGTCCCTCGCCGTTCGACGCGCCGGCCGCGGCGTCCGGCCAGGAACCCGCCGCGGCACCCGCTTCCGAGCCGGTCGCGGAGCCTTCGCGATGAGCATCGCCGGGCCGACGGCGGCCATGACGCGCAACTGGGCCTCCAACGTGGTCTACGGCGCGGCGAACGTCGTCGCGCCCGGCTCTCTCGGTGAGCTCGCCGACGTGCTGGGCTCGGCCGGGCGTGTCAAGGCGCTCGGCAGCCGCCACTGCTTCAATACGATCGCCGACACCGACGGCGTGCACATCGTCTCGAGCGCCCTTCCCGCCGAGATGAGCATCGACAGCGGGCGCCGCGTCGTCCGGGCGTCGGCGGGGATGCGGTACGGCGATGTCGCCCCCGCGTTGCACCGTGAGGGGTGGGCGCTGGCGAATCTCGCATCGCTGCCGCACATCTCGCTCGCCGGCGCGGTCGCGACCGGAACCCACGGCTCGGGCGATGCGGTGGGCTCCCTCGCGTCCGCCGTCGCGGGCGTGGAGCTCATGACCGCGGATGGCGAGCTGCGCACATACCGACGCGGCGACGCCGACTTCGAGGGCGTCATCGTCTCGCTCGGGGCGCTCGGCATCGTCACCGCGCTCGAGCTCGATCTCGTCCCCGCCTTCGAGGTCGCGCAGACGGTGTACGAGCGTCTGCCGCTGGATGCGGTGCTCGACGATTTCGACGCCGTCACCGGCCTCGGCTACAGCGTGTCGATGTTCCACACCTGGCGCGATCCCGGGGTCGTCGACCAGCTGTGGGTGAAGCGTCGCGCAGACGCGCCCGGCGGCCCGCCCGAGCGCGTGCTGGGTGCGGCGAAGGCCTCGGGCAAGAGGCATCCGCTCCCCGACGTCTCGGCCGAGAGCTGCACCGACCAGCTCGGCGAGCCGGGGGAGTGGTATGCCCGGCTGCCGCACTTCAAGCTCGAGTTCACGCCGTCCAACGGCGAGGAACTGCAGTCGGAGTTCCTCGTGCCTCGGCGCAACGCCGTCGCGGCGATCGCGACCATGCGCGACCTCGCCGGTCGCGTGGCGCCGCTGCTGCAGGTGTGTGAGCTGCGCACCGTCGCGCGCGACGACCTGTGGCTGTCGCCGGCGTACGGCACCGACGTGCTCGGCATCCACTTCACCTGGAAGCCCGATCAGCCGGGCGTCGAGCTACTGCTGCCGCTCATCGAACAGGCCCTCGAGCCGCTCGACGCGCGCCCGCACTGGGGCAAGCTGTTCACGCTCCATGGTGCAGAGGAGCGGATGCCGCGGCTCTATCCGCGCTGGAATGACTTCGTCGCGCTGCGCGAGCGCCTCGATCCGCGCGGGGTGTTCCGAAACGACTACCTGACGCAGCTCGGGCTCTGAGCCTCGCGCCCCCGTCGGCCCCCCGTGATGTGGGGCCGATGGGCGAGGCCGTCCGTGAACGTTCCGTAGGCGAAGTCACACACCTGTGCGTCTCGGAACCGCCGGCGAATAGGGCAGGTCGGTCTCGACGAAGGCCGTCGCCAGCTCAGCTGGCGCCAGGTCACCGCGGAGGGGGAGGATGCGATACAGATGGGTGAACGGTCCTTTGGCAGGGGTGTTGCTGTACTTGTCCGGTCGGGTGACCACATCCCAGTTGCCGCCGTGCATCCCCTCTTGAGCGGCGTCGACGCGGACGACCGTTCCCCGGGACTCGGGGACCTCGTGCCAGTGCCGTCGGTCGGCGAGCTCTGCCGGGGCGTGAGGCTGAGCGTTGAAGAACATGCTGCCGCCGGCGACGAACAGCACGCCGCTCCCGGTGTCGTCGACGAGGGCCGCCCACCGAGTGTCGGCCTTGTTCGCGGAGTCCTGCGGGCGGCTGTATCGCGTGACCTGATCGGCGACCGACCCGGAGTACCGCCCGAAGAAGGCAGAAGTGCGACGATCGGCTGTCGATTCGTGCGGCCCACGCCCGTACCACTGAATGGCACTGAGCTCCGGGATGAGGGTCAAAGTCGTGCCGATGACCTGCGGGTTGGGCGCTCCGGTGTCGGGGGCGAAGGTCGACAGCACATCGAGTTGGCCGTTGCCGTAGACGGTGTAGGTGATCGACTGTGATGAGGTCGTGATCTGAAAGCTCGGCCGGAAAGGCACCTTTGTGGTGACGGTGCCTCGGACGATGACGCGCACCCCACCCGGTATCGACTTCATCTCGACATCTTCAATGGCCCAGTCCTCACCGACGCCCCGCCATGGCTGCGACGGCTCGGGACGATTCACCCGGATGTCGGGGATGGCCAGTTCCGGATCGTTCGGGGTCCGCCAGTAATTCGGCGTCAGCTCACTCACCAGCAGTTCCCGGTCGTCATACTGCAGCGACGTCAGGCGGCCGGTGATCCGGGAGATCTCAACGGAGAATCGGTCTCCGGCCACGCGAACGGACGTCGCGCTGTCGGCGACGGTCAGATGTGACAGGCCCGCGGTCTCCAACGGCAGCCGGTCGAGAGGGTCCGCCACCGGGACGTCGAATTGTGCGCGCGCGACGACGTGTCCCCGCTCTGCCCATGTGGTCGCCTCCGAAAGTACGAAGACCACGTCGAGCCGGTATTCGGCGCCTGGTCGAGGATCGTCGGGGAGCGTGACCGGGACCTGGATCTGAGCGTTCTCTTGCGGTCCGATGTTCAGGTCGGTGCCCGGTATCTCGCCTCCCTGAAGGGGAGCGCCGTTCTCGGAGAGGACCCACTCCAGGGTGTACCTGTCCAGGTTGGTGAACAGGTGCTCGTTGGAGATGCGCAGCGTGAGACTGGAGGCGTCCGCCATGGTGACGGTGATGGGTTGATACGCGATTTTCGCTTCGGCAAGCTTCGCGGTGTGTGTGCGGTCCGAGAGCACCAAGCCACTCATGTGGGCGCTTTCCTCGTTGGGATCGTCGCCCCAGTCGCCGCCATACGAGAAGAACTCCTCCCCCGAGCGCCCGGGAACGGGCCAGGAGAGTCCCTTGTCCGCCCAGTCCCACAGGAATCCGCCCTGCAGCAGTTCGGGGTTCGCTCGGATGATGGCCCAATACTCGTCGAGGTAGCCGGATGAGTTGCCTTGTCCGAAGGCATACTCGATGAGCAGATACGGCCGCGGGTCCCGCCGGGCTCGGGCGAGCAGTTGCTCGACGGGAGGGTAGAAGTCCCCGTCGAAGTCGGACAACTCCGTCGGCACAACGGCAGAGCCAGAGCCGTTCGGGTCCTGGTAGCTGACGGGTCGACTCGGATCGTGCCGCTTCGCCCACTCGTACATGGCCTGCAGGTTGGAACCGACCCCCGACTCGTTTCCCGTGGACCACACGATCACACTGGGATGGTTCTTATCGCGGTCGACCATATTGCGCATGCGCCACAACAGCGGCTGCCGCAACTCCGGGCGGTCGCCTGGGATGTTGGGGTTTCCGGCTGCGTCGACGCGATTGATGTGTGTCTCGTTGTTCGCCTCGTCGAACACGTAGAGGCCATACGAATCGGCGAGGTCGTACCAGCGGGGGTCGTTCGGGTAGTGCGAAGTGCGCACGGCGTTGATGTTGTTCTGCTTCATGAGCCGGATGTCCGCGATCATGTCCGCCGTGGTCAGGGTGCGGCCGGTCCGTGGATTCCACTCGTGCCGGTTCACCCCGCGAATCGAGATCACCTGTCCGTTGAGGCGGAGAACTCCGTCGATGATCTCGACTCGCCGGAATCCGACCCGCGTGGAGACGCGTTCACGGACTGATCCGTCGCGGTCGAGGAGTTCCAGCACCAGTGTGTAGAGCTCGGGGTGCTCCGCCGACCACAACCGCGGCTGCGGCACTGATCCCGAGAGACTGGCCGACGCGTCACCGCCAGCGGCGGCAGCCACCGCGGCGGCATCCGCCCACAGCTCGCGAGCACCGGAGGTGACGCCGTCGAAGAGCCGCGCCCGCATGCTGTGATCGCGGGCGCCGCTCTCGGCGCCGTAGCCACGGACATCGGCCGCGACTTCGAGCCGCGCGTTCTGGAGGGAATCGTCCAGGTGGGTGCGGACGGTGAAGTCCCGGATCAGAACCTGCGCCCTCGAGATAAGGGAGACGCTGCGGAAGATGCCCGAGAGCCGCACATTGTCCTGGTTCTCCAGGTACGAGCCCGTGCACCATCGGTACACCTCCACCGCAACGAGGTTGCGGCCCGGGCGCAGGTGGGCCGTGACATCGAACTCGCCGGAAGTATAGCTGTCCTCGCGGTATCCGACCCGCTGTCCGTTCACCCACACGAAATAAGCCGATTCGACGCCATCGAACTGGAGAAAGGAACGGCGATTCTCCCAGCTGTCGGGCAGGTCGAACATGGTGCGGTACTGACCGACCGGGTTGTAGAGGGTGGGCGCGTGCGGGTAGTCGCCAGTGGGATCGGGCTGCTCATGATTCCCGTTCGCGCCGGTCCACGGGAGGGTGAGGTTCACGCCGATGGGGAAGTCGTAGCCGTGCAGCTGCCAGCTCGAGGGAACCGGGATGGTCGCCCATCCCGAGTCGTCGACGTCTTCGCCGGCGAAATCGAGCAGACGCGACGCGGGATTCGAGGACCAGTGGAACTTCCATTCCCCATCGAGGCTGAGACGGTAGGGCGAATCGCGGCGATCCGCGCGCATCGCCTCGTCCAGCGTCTCGTAGGGCATGAGAGAGGCGTGCGTGGGCTCGGTGCCCCATTCGTAGGCTGCAGGGTCGTTCCACTCCGGCGTGGTCATCATCTATCCTCAACTATTTTGATAATCGCGTGCGAGCGGCTCGGACCATCCTGCAGGATCCTCCGAGGAGTCATAAAGGTAAGATGAATACACCCTACCGCGAACGGGACCTGTGGACGAAGCATCCGCTCGGTTCAGGCTGTCAACGTCAGCAGGATCGGCATGGACGGGTCAAGTGGTCGGATCGTTCGTGAGAGTGCGACCATTCATTGGATGATTCGGCGCTACGATGGCGGATGCAAGACAAATGCCCCGACGGCGGTGACCAACGATCGAGAAGCGGAGTCAGCGTGACCATCCGAACCGGCTTCTGGAGTTCGTCCGCGGGCATCGACTGGGAGCACGGCCTCATCGCGGGCACGGGTTCTCTCGGAGCGGTGCTGTCCGGCACACCGACGCGCCACTCGATCCACGTGTGCCACGAGGAGTTCTTCCTGCCGGTGAACTCCGCGAAAGCGGCACCGCGCATCGAACCGGCGATCGCCGAGGTGCGGGCGGCCGCCCTCGCCGGCGATGCCGAGACTGCGACCGCGATCACCCAGCGTCTCGCGCGCGACGACGGCTACGACGCCTCCATGATCTGGACGGATCCGTTCGTGCCGATCGCCGAACTCACGTGGAGTCCCGACACTCCCGTCGAGGACGGGCAGTACCGGAGGATCGGGGACTTCACCACCGGCAGGGTTGAAGTCGGGTGGACCGATGGCGCAGGTGTCGGCAGCGGCATCGCACTGATCCCGGACCGGGCAACAGGCGGGATGTCGATCGAGCTCTGGTCCGATCACGACCACAGCGGCGTGCTGGCACTGGACTTCGGTGAGGCGCCTCGCGACCCCGGTGAATATCCGTCGACGGACTACGGCGTCTTCCTCGAACCGGCCGTCCCGACCATCGACGGCTCTCGCATGACCCTCGATGTCAAGGTCGCCGAAGGCAATCTGTCACCGTTCGTGCGCGAGAACCCGCCGAGCCCATGGCCGCCGAGGCACGCGAGGCTGATCGTCGACCTCCCCGCCGGCATCGACGCCGAGCCGGAATCGGGCGCCGTGCGTCTGCGTCTGACCGCCGGGCGGACCGTCCGACTCCCCATCCGAGTCGAATTGTTCGGCGGCATCGCCGAGGCCGAGGTCGCCGCGGCCGACACGCACGCGTCCCTGTTCGAGGCGTGCTCGCTCGACTTGAGCAGCGGCGTCGACGACGCCGTACCCTACGACGACGTGCTGCAGCGGGCGAGGGCCGGTGACCCGCAGGGGTTGCTTGCAGCCGTCGAACTCGCGTTCGCATCCGGGCGCCACACGATTATCTCGTCGACCGGAGTCCTGCCTCCCACGCTCGTCGGCATCTGGCAGGGAACTCGCCGGCCGGCGTGGTCGGGCGACTGGACGCAGAACGGCAATGTGCAGCACGGCGGTGTTGCATCTCTCATTGCGTCGGGCACGCCTGAGCTGCTTACGTCGTACCTGCGGGCGATCTTCCGGCACGTGGACGACTACGCTGCGAACGCGCAGCGGATCTTCGGCGCTCCTGGCTGGCTGCTCCCTGCACGTTTCGACTCGCACGGCAACAGCAACCACTTCGCCCCCGCCTTTCCCCACCTGTACTGGATGGCAGGCGGTGCTTGGGTGCTGCGCTTGGCATGGGATCAGTTCACCGCGACCGGTGACGTGGACATTCTGCGCGAATACGCCTGGCCGCTCGCGAGCAACGTCATGGCCTTCGCGCTCGCGGTCGCCCTGCCGGGCGATGACGGCCTCCTGCATCTCGCTCCGTCGTATTCCCCCGAGAACACCCCTGGCAACCGCGCCAGTCCCATTGGAGTCGACGCCACGATGGACGTCGCGGCGTTCCGAGATGCCGCGCGTCTCGCCATCAGGATCGCCGACATCCTGGGCGAGGAAGCCGACCGCGACGCTTGGCGTTCGTTCGCCGATCGGCTGCCGCCCTACCGGGTGACCGACGAAGGAACCTTCGCTGAGTGGCTCGATCCCACGATCGCCGAGGAGATCGGGCACCGGCACGTCTCGCAGCTCTACCCGTTCTGGTACGAGGACGACGAGGCAGCCAGCGCACCCGAGCTCCGCGCTGCTGCGCTCGAGACGATCAGGCGCAAGCTCGCCTGGCGCAACGAGAAGCCGTGGTCAGCCGGCGACGGTCGCATGGAGATGGCATTCGGCCTCGTTGGCCTTGGCCTCGCGGCAGCTCGGCTCGGGGATGCCGAAGCCGCGCGACAGTGCGTCGAGTCGCTCGCGCGCGATTTCTGGCGCTCGAACGCCGTGTCGACGCACGACGGCGACGCGATCTTCAACGTCGACGCGAGCGGTGGGCTGCCGGCCGTCGTCATCGAGATGCTCGTGCAGTCGCAGCCCAATCGGATCTCGTTGCTGCCCGCACTGCCGAATTCGTGGAGCCGGGGATCGATCAGCGGCGTCCGCGCGAGAGGCGGCGTCGTCGTCGAGAACCTCCGCTGGGACGAGGACGTCCTGGTGTCCACGCTGCGTGCCGCCGGGGGCTCTGCGGCTGCCCGGGACGGGGACGTCGTCGACGTTCGCGGCCCGGATGGCGAACACGTATCGGTCGATCTCTCCACCGGGCCGGTCACCGTCCAGTTCCCCCGATCCCATGCGGCCCGACCGGATTCTGGAGTCCCGCACGATGAATGACGCCAAGCAAGCGTCCCTGCTCGCTCCGCCGGCACTGTTGCGGTCAGCGTGCCTCGAGGTCGACCGAGGCCGACACGTACCCGGAAGCCGACGCCGTCACGGTGATTCGTCCGCCTGAGGTCGGACGGATCACGGCCAGCGCGCGGCCGTCGTGGAGTCGATGCTGCGCATCGGCGAAGGATTCCTCGGTGACCATCGCCGCGCTCCCGAATCCCTGGAGTGATCCAGGACCGTCGATCCGAAGTTCGACTTCGACGTCTGCATCGGTGGCCCTGACACCGTCGGCATCCCCGATCTCGATCACGACGTAGCCCAGATCTCGACCATCGACGGCGAGCGCCGCGTGTTCGGCTGTCAGTCTCAGACGCCGATCGACCCCCGCCGTCTGCAGTACCACAGACTCGGCACCCCGTCCATTTCGGATGGCGTGTGCCTCGATGCGGCCGGGAGTGTACTCGACCTCGAACAGTGCGCGATACCGATGGTCCGGCCCCGTCGGCCGACGTCCCAGGGAGCGGCCATTGACGAGCAGTTCTACTTCGGGTGCGTCGCTGTACACCTCGACTTCGAGCGGTTCGGTGCCGACATCTCCCCATGTCCACGACGGGATGCAGTCGGTCCACGACCAGGGAGCCGATCTCGTCGCCCTACCCCTCGTGTGCGGACGCCTGACCGCGATGTACGGCTCCGGTCGAAGGCCGTACACGATCTCTCGGTAGTACGAGGCAGGGCGACGCTCGCCGGTGATGTCGATGTCGCCAGAACCCGCAAGCATGAAGGGGTAGGGGCCGAGTGCGCCGTCGCCCGGTGGATCGTCCGCGTAGTGCATGCGCCCGAGGCCCGGCTCACCCAGATAGTCCCACCCCGTCCAGGTGAAGTCGCCGATCACCTGCGGGTTGGCGCGTACGAGTGCCCAGAGTCGGTCTATGTGCGTGGGGAAGGTCTCAGACCCGACGATCACGCGATTCGGGAACAGCTCGCGGTCCAGTTCGTACCGGCAGTCAAGATAGTTCATTCCCGCGATATCGGGGGCACCGTAGGCCTCCTCAGTGAGCGCGGTCACCGCGTCGGTGACGCCGAGCGCACTCATCCGATCCTCGAGGCTCGACTCGCGGGCGTTGATCTCGTCGACCGGGTGCAGCGGCGCCCCGCCCAGCAATTCCGGATCGACCTCCACGGCCGCATCCATCACGAACAGCGCGCCATTGACGGCGGCCGTGACATACCGGGTCGGATCCAAGCGGCGGACCTCGGCAGACATGCTCCTCGACAGGTCGGAGCCTGACCGGGTTGCCGCCTCCGGGATCTCGTTGCCGATCGAGTAGATGATGACACTCGGATGGTTGCGGTCCTTGGTCACCATCGCCTCGAGATCTCGCTGCCACCAGTCCGTGAACTGATCCGCGCCGTCGTCGGGCGACTTCGATCTGGTCCAGACGTCGGTGAGCTCATCCATGACGAGCACTCCCAGACGATCACAGGCATCGAGCATCGCTCGACTCATCGGTTGATGAGCGCTGCGGATTGCATTGAAACCGGCGGACTTGAGCAGGGCGACCCGGCGCGCCTCCGCGCGATCGAAGGTCGCGGCGCCGATCACCCCGTTGTCGGCGTGCACGCAAGCGCCGCGCAACTCGACCGGGTCGCCGTTGATGCGCAGGCCGCGGGCCGCATCGAGGTGAAGTGTCCGGATGCCGAACTGCACCTCGCTCCGGTCGAGGTCGATGTCACCGGTACCCGAGCTGAGGCTCGAGTCGACGCGGTAGAGGTCGGGCGTTTCGACGGACCACCGCCGTGGGGCCATCACCAGGATGCGCTGGCTGACTTGGGCGCTGCCGCCGGGCGGGACGCTCACCCTCGTGCGATCGACGCCGACGACCTCGCCTGAGGGATCCACGATGCTCGTCTCGAGCCGCCGCACGGCCGGGATCGTCTCGAGGTTTCGCACCGTGGTCACGACCTGTACGACCGACGCCTCGGCGTCATGCTCGGGGGTCGTCACGACGATGCCATCGAGCGGGACATGGACGCGAGGCGCGATTGCCAGGTGGACCGGCCGGACGATGCCGCCCCCGGTGTACCACCTCGCATCCCGGTGGGCACGCGCCTCGACGATGATCTCGTTGTCGCCGCCGTAACGCAGGTACCGGTCGAGTTCAACGGTGATGGTGGAGGTTCCCGACGGTCGCCGAATCGCGAGGTCGCCGTTCACGAAGACGGCGGCCGACCGGTAGACGGATTCGAATTCGAGCATCACATGACGGTCCCGCCAGTGCGCTGGTGCCGGGAGCCTCGCGCGGTACACCCAGTCGCCGCCCGGGAAGTACCCGGTGGCCTGGAGGGCCGGGTCGTCGAGTCGGCTCGAACCCAGCACCGCATCATGCGGGAGCACGACCGACTCGAACTCGGTATGACCGGCGGAATACCGCTCTCGGAACTCCCACGAGTGGGGGAAGAGCACTCGCTGCATCTGGAACTGCTGCCTCTCGGTTCGCCGTCACGCTAGCATCGCGGCTAGCATGTGTAAAGATCAGATCTTTAGGACTGGCCGTTGAAGTCGCATTCTTCGAGCGATGCGTCCGCGTCTCCACGAGGACTCGGCGCATCGTATGGCCTGTCGGGGCTTCCTCGGCGCGATGCGTTCCTACTGAGGTCGCCTCGCGGTGGCCTCTGCGACCAACTCGGCTTCTCAGTTCTGGCCGATAGATCAAATGACCTGGAGTTACCAACACCGCCACGAAGGGATGATTGATGCCGATCATCACCAATGTCCGCGTCCACGATGTGCGCTTTCCCACCTCGCTCGACGCTGACGGTTCCGACGCCATGAACAAGGACGGCGACTACTCGGCGGCCTATGTGGCGTTGGAGACCGACTCCGAGCTGTCCGGGTATGGGTTCACATTCACGATCGGTCGCGGCAACGATCTCTGTGCTGAGGCCGCACGGCAGCGAGCGCTGCCGCTGGTCGGGCGGGATGTCGACACATTGCTCGACGACCTGGGCGCAACCTATCGAGAGCTGGCTTCTGATACTCAGCTGCGGTGGCTCGGTCCGGAGAAGGGCGTGGTCCACCTCGCGATGGCGGCGGTGATGAACGCGCTCTGGGACATGGCAGCGCGACGAGCGGGCGTTCCGCTCTGGCGTCTCCTGGTCGAGATGAGTCCCGAGCAGTTGGTCGATGCCGCCGATCTCCGGTACCTATCCGATGCGCTGACCCGCGACGAAGCCATCGCGATGCTGCGTTCGGCGGCCCCGGGCCGGCACCAGCGCCTGGAGGAGTTGAAGGCGCGCGGCGGATATCCCTGTTACACCACAAGTGCGGGCTGGCTCGGCTACTCAGATGAAAAGCTTCGAACGCTGCTTCGCGAGGCGGTGACCGACGGGTACCGTCACTTCAAGCTCAAGGTCGGCGCAGACCTGGACGACGACCGCCGGCGGCTTCGTATTGCCCGCGAAGAGATCGGCTGGGATGCCGAGCTCATGATCGACGCCAACCAGGTGTGGGATGTGCCGCAGGCGATCGAATGGATCAACGCACTCGCCGAGTTCCGGCCGATGTGGATCGAGGAGCCCACGAGTCCCGACGACGTGTTGGGGCACGCGGCGATACGCAGAGCTGTTGCGCCCATCGGTGTCGCCACAGGCGAGCACGGCATGAACCGTGTGCTCTTCAAGCAGATGTTCCAGGCAGAGGCTCTCGACTTCTGCCAGCTCGACTCCGCTCGGCTTGCCAGTGTCAACGAGATCCTGTCGGTGTACCTCATGGCACACAAGTTCGGCGTGCCGGTCTGCCCGCACGCCGGCGGAGTCGGGCTGTGTGAACTCGTCCAGCACCTTTCGATCTTCGACTACGTCGCCGTGTCGGGATCACTCGACAAGCGCCTCACCGAGTACGTCGATCACCTCCACGAACACTTCGTCGACCCGGTGATCGTCTCCAACGGCCACTACGCACTGCCCTCGCGACCGGGATACAGCGCCGAGCTCCGCGACGAGGCTGTGCAACGCTACCGATTCCCGGACGGCCAGTACTGGCTCGAGCGAAAGGCGCAGGACCTGCTGGTGATTACTCGCTGAGCGGCTCGACCCGCGAGTCACCAGCGACGGGATGCTCGGCCGCGAAGACCTCGACGCCGAGCAGATGCGCCGCCATCCGGATGCGAGCCCGCTCGGCGTCGCGCGTGCGAAGCGCCGCGAGGATCGCCCGGTGCTCCGCGTGTGCCGCACCGAGCGAGTCGCGTTCGGTGATCGCCCGCCACAAGCGGCCGCGGAGCGTCCGGGTCATGAGGCTGTCGATCAGAGCGGCGAGGGCGGCGTTGCCGCTGGCGGCAGCGATCCGCTGATGGAATGCCGCATCCGCATCGATGAATGACTCGGGGCCGAGTTCGCCGGAGGCCAACCCGACGTCGATGTCCGAGAGGATCAGCTCGAGCTCGTCGAGATCGCGGTCGGTGAGCCGTACGGCGGCGAGTCCGGCGGACTCGGTCTCGAGCACCCTGCGCACGCCCAGCAGGTCGACAGACTGCGTCGCCTCCTGCAGTCCCGCCCAGAACTCCAGCGGGCGCAACAGCGAACCTGGGTCGAGCTGCGTGACGTAGGTGCCGTCACCCTGCTTCGTCTCGAGCACACCGAGCGCCGCGAGCGAACGGACGGCTTCCCGCAGAGATCCTCTCGAGACTCCCCACCGTGCGGCGAGCTCCTTCTCGATCGGGAGTCGGTCGCCGGCCTGCAGTTCACCCGACGCGATCATCTCCTTGACGATCGCGATCACGCGGTCGGAACGGGAGCCCGAGCCCGTTGCGGTGTCATCGGCGCCGGTTGCCACGCACGCAGTCTACCGATGCGGGGACCCGACCGACGCCTCGCACGACGCGAACGCGCCGAACGCGCCGACCGTAAAGGTTCAATCAATTACCCAGGACGCTCACGTCTCGCGGTATCGAGGGTGCAGATTGACACTCAATGATCAGACGTTTATCGTGAGAGGCCGGTGACTGCAACGTTGCAGAAAGGAACGCCCTGATGATGTCCCCCAGACCACCGCGCTGCACGTTCCATCGCGAGGTGCCGCGTGACGCGGGCCCGGTGGAGCACGCATGGTGACCCCGGTCGGCGGCATCGGACTCGATGTCGGCGATGTGACCCGCGATCTCCGCGACCGAGAGAGCGGACGCGGCTTCCGCGGGCTGAGGCGCAGTTTCCGGCGTCACTGGCAGCTGTACCTGCTCATCCTGATCCCGATCGCGTACTTCGTCGTGTTCAAGTACATCCCGATGGCGAACACGATCATCGCGTTCAAGGATTACAACGTTGTGGACGGTGTTTGGGGCAGCGACTGGGCCGGGGTGAAGCACTTCGAGCGCTTCTTCTCGAACCCGATCTTCTGGCCTGTGCTGCGCAACACTTTCGTGCTCTCGGCATACGTGGTGCTCGCAAGCTTCCCGATTCCGATCATCCTGGCCCTGGCGCTGAATGAAGTGCGTCTGAGGTTCTTCAAGAACACCGTTCAGATGGTGACCTACGCGCCGTACTTCATCTCGACGGTCGTGGTCGTGTCGATGACGATCCTGTTCCTGTCGCCCCGTGTCGGTCTCGCGGCTCACGTCACGCAGTTCTTCGGCCTCGGCACCATCGACTTTCTGAGCGATCCCGACTACTTCCGTCACATCTACGTGCTCAGCGACATCTGGCAGACAATGGGCTATTCCGCCGTGATCTACCTCGCCGCGCTCGCCGGGATCGACCCGACTCTGTACGAAGCGGCAAGGGTGGACGGGGCCAGCCGCTGGCAGAAGATCCGCCACGTGGACATCCCGGGTCTCCTGCCCACGGCGATGATCGTCCTCGTGCTCGGTGTCGGCAACGTCATGGCGATCGGATTCGAGAAGGCGTTCCTCTTCCAGAACAGCCTGAACATCTCTCAGTCCGAAATCATCCCGACTTACACCTACAAGGTCGGCTTGCTGAGCGCCGACTTCAGCCAGGCAGCAGCGATCGGCCTGTTCAACGGGGCCATCAACCTCGTGCTGCTCCTCGCCGTGAACGCTCTCGTCAAACGACTGACAGGAAACGGACTGTGGTGACCACGACTCTGGACGAACGCCGAAGCAGCGACGCCGAGCCGCCGGTGCGCAAGCCGAGACCGGTCAAGGCCCCGCGGCGCATCAAAGAGTCGCCGACCGACCGGATCTTCATGGTCGGGGTGTACATCCTGCTGACGACGTTCCTGCTGTGCGTCCTGCTGCCGCTGCTGTACATCGTCGCGAGCTCCTTCAGCGATCCCTTGGCGGTGTCATCGGGTCGTGTCACGTTCTGGCCCGTCGACTTCACACTCGAGGGCTACCAGCGGGCGCTGAGCGACAACTCGATCCTCACCGGCTTCACCAACTCGCTCATCTACACGCTGGCCGGAACCGCCATCAGCCTCGTGCTGACGGTCGCCATCGCATATCCGCTCTCCCGCAGCGACCTATGGGGTCGCCGCGGGATCACGCTCTTCGTGGTCTTCACGATGCTCTTCGCCGGCGGCATCATCCCGACCTACCTGGTCGTCCAGAACCTCGGGTTGCTCGACACGCGATGGGCGCTCATCCTCCCCCAGGCCATCGGCGTCTGGCAGGTCATCATCGCCGTCGCGTTCTTCCGCACATCGATCCCCGAGGAGCTCTACGAAGCGGCCCAGCTGGACGGCGCCAGCGATCTTCGATTCCTCCGGACAGTGGTCCTGCCGCTCTCCAAGCCGCTCCTCGCCGTGATCGCGCTCATGTACGCGATCTTCCAATGGAACTCGTACTTCGACGCGCTGCTCTATCTGCGGGACCCGAGTCTGTACCCGCTCCAGCTTGTGCTCCGCAACGTACTGATCCTGAACCAGGCCGCTCCCGGTCTCGACGCCGCCGCTGCGCTGGAACGCCAGCAGCTCGCCGACCTGCTCAAGTACTCGCTCATCGTCATCTCCACGGTGCCGGTGATGCTCGTGTACCCCTTCGTCGCCCGATTCTTCAACAAAGGGATCCTCGTAGGCGCCGTCAAGGGCTGACGCGCCGCACGTCGCACCGCGTCATGAATCCAGCACCACACCCGTCCCAATCACAGAGAGGCAAGACCTTGTTGAGACAACATATGTCGGACAAGATGCGACGCAGCCGTCGCTCACTCGCAGCCATCGCGGGAGTGGCGGCTTTGACCGCCGCAGTCGTCGGGTGCACCCCAAGCGCCGGAGACGATCAGAAGGTCATCACCATCTTCGGCGAACAGGGCGGCCAGATGGACCTCAACACCAACTCCTTCACGAAACTGCTGGAGGACAAGTTCGACGTCGACATCGACTTCCAGACCACGGGATACGACTCGGGCGCAGCGACCGAGGCCCGGCAGATCTCCCTCGCCGGCGGCGAACTGCCCGAGGCGTACATGCTCGTTCCGTGGGCATCGCAGTTCACGCAGGCCGAGCTGCAGCGCTACGGAGACCAAGGAGTCGTCCTGCCCCTGAACGACCTCATCGAAGAGCACGCGCCCAACATCGCCGACGCCCTTGCCGCTGAAGAGGGCTTCGAGACCCTTGCGACCGCGCCCGACGGGACGATCTGGGGGCTCCCGCAGTGGAACGACTGCTACCACTGCTCCTACCCGTACAAGTTCTGGATCAACACCGTCTGGCTCGAGAACCTCGGACTCGCGATGCCGACGACACCCGACGAGTTCTTCGACGTCATGACAGCTTTCAAGACGCAGGACCCGAACGGGAACGGCGTCGCGGACGAGATCCCCATCACGGGAAGCGCGCAGTGGTCGATCGTGCCGTTCATCATGAACGCGTTCATCGCGAACTCCTTCAATACCGGCGCCGGCGCGGCCAGTCAGCCCATCTCGCTGGGGCTCGAGGGTGACACCGTGCAGATGCAGACCATGCAGGACGGTTGGCGAGAAGGTCTGAAGTTCCTGAACAGGCTGTGGGCGGCAGGACTGATCGACCCCGCGGCGTTCTCGCAGGGCGGCGACACCATGCAGGCCACCGGCAACTCGGCCGAGGGCGTCATCGTCGGCGGCTTCACCGCCATCCACCCCTGGATCGGCGTGAGCATCGGTCAGGAGGATGCGCGGGACACCCAATACGACCCGCTGCCGCCGCTCGAGGGTGCAGAGGGGCCGATCACCACCTATCAGTTGCCGAGCGTGCCCGGTGCGACCTTCGTCATCACGAAGGCTGCCGACGAGGTGGAACAGCAGGTGATCATGGAGATGATGGACTACATCTTCACCCCCGAGGGTCACCTTCTCGGCGAGATGGGCGAAGAGAACATCGGCTGGCGGGCTCCTGAGGAAGGCGACATCGCCCTTGATCCCGAGCTCGAGCCCTGCTTCGTCGACCTGCCGCTGGATGAGGAGAACGAGGCGGACTACAACGGCAACTGGGGCCCCATGGCGCAGGTGTTCGACACCGTCGAGTGGCGCAACTGCCAGGTGCAGCCGCTGGACATCTACACGGAGGAAGGAGCCGAGCGCCGGCTCTTCCAGGCGACCGAGCTCTATGAGGGCAAGGAGTCCGACGCCAATTTCCCGTACTGGAACCTTTGGGTGCCGGCGGAAGAGGCGAGCGAACTCGCCACGCTCACGACCAACATCGAGAGCAACGTGGCCACCGCGACGGCGGAGTTCGTCACCGGGGTGCGTGACCCGAACAACGACGGTGATTGGAACGGCTACCTGGACGGCCTCCAGGGCCTGGGCGTCGACCGCTACCTCGAAATATGGCAGGCGGCGAACGACGCCAGCTGACCGACGACATCGACCCGGGGCGGGGCGGATGCCTCGCCCCGGGCCTCGACGCCGCACAGGTCATCGGAGGAACACCGCCATGCATACGCAGACGATCAGATGGCGCCCGGGCGCGTTGGAGTTGGACCTCGACCTCGGCGTCGACGGCCCCCCGAAAGTGCGGCGGCTCGCCGCGGTCGGCGGCGGCCGCACCGCCGCGCCTTCGGCGGCGATTCCCATCGCGGAGGTTCACCTCGGCGGCGAGGGCTCGGGCACGTCGTCCTCCGAGCGGCTGATGGGGAGCGCAGTCGGGCTCCGTCTCCGCACGGTGGATCACCGCACCTGGACCGACGGTGACATGGCACACCTCGAGGTGACGGCGCGGGACGCGATGTCAGGCATCCTGGTGATCGCACGATGGTCGAGCTGGCGCGACCTTCCGGTCGTGCGCTGCGCGACCGAAGTCGTCGCGGGCGACGAGGCCGTCCACCTGCGCGCGGTCTCGTCCGTCGCCATCGGCGGCATCTCAGCGGATGGCTCGCACTGGTGGCACGATCACGAAGTCGGCTTCGCGCACAACACATGGTTCCGCGAGCTGATGTGGCAGCGGCGGACGCCCGCCGAGCTGGGGCTCGACGACACCGGGCTGCGCACATGGGGCATCCCCAGCTCGCGGGCGTCGTTCGCCCTGGGGCAGCGGGGCAGCTGGTCGACCGGCGGACATCTGCCGATGGGCATCCTGCGATCCCGCGTGGAACGGCGGTCGCTGCTATGGCAGATCGAGCACAACGGTGCATGGCGGTGGGAGCTCGGCGATCAGGACGACGCGCTCTATATGGTGGCGAGCGGACCGACGGACCAGGGCGCGGCTTGGTCGCATCGGCTCGGTCCAGGCGAGCGGTTCAGCTCCGTGCCCGCGACGCTTGTACTGGGCGGTGACGACGACGAGATCTTCGGTGCCCTGACCGAGGCTCGGCGGCGGGTGCGGCGCCCACACGTGGACCACGAGAACCTGCCGGTGATCGTCAACGACTTCATGAACGCGCTCATGGGCGACCCGAATGCCGAGAACCTGCCGCCCTACATCGACGCAGCGGCCCGCGCGGGAGCCGAGGTCTACTGCATCGACTCCGGCTGGTACACCGACGGCCCGGCATGGTGGAACGACCTCGGCTCGTGGCAGCCATCCTCCCGACGATTTCCCCGCGGCCTCGATCAGATGACGCGCCGGATCCGCGACGCGGGCATGGTAGCCGGCCTCTGGCTCGAGCCGGAAGCCGTGTCGGCTGCGAGCCCGATCGCCGGGCTGCTGCCGGCCGAGGCGTTCTTCCAACGCGATGGGCAGCGCGTCGTGGAATCGGGGCGACTGCAGCTGGACTTCCGCCATCCGGCCGCACTCGCACACATCGACGCGGCGGTCGAGCGACTGATCATCGAACTCGGACTGGGGTATCTGAAGTTCGACTACAACATGGACGTCACGCAGGGCACCGACCTCGACGCCGACAGTCCCGGTGACGGAGCATTCGGTCACCAGCGCGCGCTGCTCGAGTGGGTGAGCGAACTCATGGACCGGCATCCCGGCCTGGTGATCGAAAGCTGCGCGAGCGGTGGACAGCGGATGGACGGCGCGACGCTGCGAGTGCATCCCGTGCAGTCCACGAGCGACAATCAGGACCCGCTGCTCACGGCCGCGATCGCCGCAGCCGCGCCGACCGCCGTCACACCTGAGCAGGGTGCGGTGTGGGCGTATCCCGATCCTTCCTGGTCCGACGAGCGGATCGTCTTCTCGCTCGCGAGCGCGCTGCTCGGCCGGGTGCATCTCGCAGGCCGGATAGACCTGCTGTCTGAGGCGCAGATGCGGCTCGTGCAGGAGGCGATCGACGCCTATCGCACCACGCGAACCCGTATTCGCACCGCGCTGCCCTTCTGGCCTCTGGGACTGCCCGGGTGGCATGACCCCGTCGTGGCGCTGGGCGTGCGCGACGACGACGGCGAACTGATCACGGTCTGGCGCCGGGCTGGCTCCACCACCGTGCGTGTGCCCCTCGCCCGGCACTCCGGGCGCCCGCTCGTTGTCGAAGCGGTCTTCCCGACCAGCCTCCCGACGAGCGTGCGATGGGATGCGGATGCCGGCGAGATCGTGCTCGAACTGCCCGACGAGCCAGCGGCGCGCACGCTGCGGCTGCGAGGAGAAAGCTGATGTCGGTGATTGCGTGCCGGTCGTCCAATGCAGGTGGACCGCACGATCGATCTCGCGCTCACGATGGGCGGCTGGATCAGGACGCCTTCCTAGCGCGGCTCGAGGAGGCCGAGGAACTCGGTGGTGAGGTGAGACGTCCTCTCGGAGTGGGCGTAGGCGGCGCTCACCGTCCAGACGGGGTCACGCTGCTCAAGACTCAGCGTGCGGAGGTCCGCCGCGATCGTCTTTCGTGACACCGACTGCGGAACGACCGCCACACCGAGGCCTCGGTTGATCATGTCGACCAGAGCGTGGATGTCGCCGACCGTGAAGGCCACTCGCCTCGGGATTCTTCGTTTGGCGAAGATCTCGTCGGTGACGACCCTGATGGCCCAGGTGCTGTCGAGGTCGATGAAGGTGCGGTCCTGGAGGTCGTTCCACGCGACGGACTTCTGTGACGCGAGCGGATGCTCCGGTGGTGTGAGCAGTACGAGTGGCTCCGTTGCGAGCGTCACATGGTCCAGCCCCGTGAGCCGAAGTTGCGGGGCGGTCGTCTCGGAGGTGCCCGCCACGAAGGCGAGATCGATGTCGCCGCTTCGCATCCGCTTGAGAAGATCGCCGCTGCCCGCCTGCGTGAAGCTGATCTCCACCTCACGGTGCCTGCGGTGGAATCGCTCGACGATCTCAGGCACATTGACCGACCCGAGGCACTGCTCGGCGCCGACGCGCAACGCGCCGGCGAATTCCGCCGTCGTCGCGGCGACGGCGTCCCGGCCGGCGTTGGCCTCCGCGAGGAGATTGCGGGCATGAGGGAACAGCGCATGCCCCGCCGGTGTCAGTTCTACCCGCCGCGTCGTGCGGACGAACAGCTTCGCGTTGAGGTCGTCTTCCAGGCTCTTGATGGCTGCCGACAGCCCGGATTGCGACACCCGGGTGATCTCCGCTGCTCGCGTGAACTGATTCTCTTCGGCCAGCGCAACGAAGTACTCCATCTGCCTGAGATCCATATGTCGGCCATCCATTCATGATTGGCAGTTGTGAAATCGACAATATTCTTCTGTTGGACAGATGGCAAGGCTGCACCTAGCTTGAAAGCAGATCCACTGAATAGCTCATGATCAAGGAGATATGTAGATGAATCATCGCTTCATCGGAGACGTGGCGGTCGGCGCGATCGGTCTCGGCGGCATGCCGATGTCGATCGAGGGCCGGCCTGATGAAGCCCGCTCGATCGCGACGATCCACGCCGCGCTCGAGGTCGGCGTGACGCTCATCGACACCGCGGATGCGTACCACCGCGACGCCGACGAGGTCGGCCACAACGAGGTCCTCATCGCGAAGGCGCTCGGGACCTACGGGGGCGACACCAGCGAGGTGCTGGTGGCGACGAAGGGCGGGCACCTGCGCCCCGGAGACGGCAGCTGGACGTTGGACGGTCGACCCGAATACATCAAGGGCGCGGCGAAAGCCTCCGCGACGCGGCTCGGCGTCGAAGCGATCGGCCTCTACCAGTTCCACCGACCCGACCCCCACGTCGACTACGCCGACGCGGTCGGTGCGCTGCGCGACCTGCTCGACGAAGGCGTCATCCGGATGGCCGGCATCTCCAACGCGAACGCCGACCAGATCCGGCTCGCGCAGGAGATCCTCGGCGGGCGCCTCGCCTCGGTTCAGAACCAGTTCTCACCGGCGTTCAGATCCAGCCAGGCAGAACTCGAGCTCTGCGCGGAACTGGGCATCGCGTTCCTGCCATGGAGTCCACTGGGAGGAATAGCCCGCGCCAGCACCCTGGGTGGGAAGGGCGCCGCGTTCGAACGGATCGGCGCGGAGCTCGGAGTCAGCGGGCAGCAGGTCTGCCTCGCCTGGGAGCTCGCGCTCGCGCCGGTCGTCATCCCGATCCCCGGCGCCTCGCGGCCCGCGAGCATCCAGGACTCCGCACGGGCCGTCGACATCACCCTCACCGACGATCAGATCAAGGAACTCAACGCATGAGCGCACCGCAGCAGTCAGCCGGCTATCGCACACTCGGCCGCAGCGGAGTCGTAGTCTTCGAGCAGGCCCTCGGGACGATGACCTTCGGTGCCGAGGCGGACGAGACGACGTCTCACGCCATCATCGACGCGTACGTGGACGGCGGCGGCAACTTCATCGACACCGCCGACGTCTACAGCGCCGGTCGCAGCGAGGAGATCATCGGCCGATGGCTCGCCGCGCACCCCGCCGAGGCGGCGCAGCTTGTCATCGCCACCAAGGGCCGGTTCCCGATGGGTGCCGGACCGAACGATCACGGGACCTCCCGACGGCACCTTCGGACTGCGCTCGAAGCTTCGCTGCGTCGCCTGGGGGTCGAGCACATCGACCTCTACCAGCTGCACGCCTGGGATGCGATCACCCCCCTCGACGAGACGCTGCGTTTCCTCGACGATGCGATCACGCAGGGGAAGATCGGGTATTACGGCTTCTCGAACTTCACGGGCTGGCAGCTCACCAAAGCATCCCAGCTCGCTGAGCGGCACGGCTGGAACCTGCCGGTGACACTGCAGCCCCAGTACAGCCTTCTCGTGCGAGGCATCGAGCACGAGATCGTCCCCGCGGCTCTCGATGCCGGCATCGGCCTGCTGCCGTGGTCGCCGCTGGGCGGCGGCTGGCTCAGCGGCAAGTATCGACGTGACGTGTCCCCGACCGGCACGACGCGGCTCGGCGAGAACCCGGAGCGTGGCATGGAGGCGTGGCAGCAGCGCAACGCCGATCCCCGCACCTGGCAGATCATCGACACCCTCACCGGCATCGCGGAAGAGCGCGCCGCGTCGCCGTCGCAGGTCGCGCTGGCCTGGCTCGCCGCGCAGCCCGCGGTGACATCCGTGATCCTCGGCGCGCGGTCGGTCGAGCAGCTTCGCGACAACATGGGTGCGGTCACGCTCGAATTGGATGCCGCGGAGCTCGAGAGCCTGACCGCGGCCAGTGCGCCGCGTGCCGACGACTACCCGTACGGTGCACCGGGCATCGCACAGCGTCACCGCAACATCGGGGGTGGCCGGTGAGCGGGATGACCATCGCCGTCACCGGCGGGTGAGCGTGCGGCCGGGTTCGTGCAGGTTGACCTGACGGACTACTGACGCCGGCCCCCGCGGAGGCGGAGCCCGGCGGGACCTTCGGCCCTCACGCTGGAATCGCGGATGCGGTGGACTCGTCGAAGGAGGTGACAAGATGAACGACACTGCGACTTCGACCGGTTCACCCGGAACGCGGCGCCGGCACGACGTCTGGGATCGCCCGATGACCGCCGTCGCGGCGATCGTCATCGCCGCCGTGCTCGCGTCGCGGTTCGCCCCCGACTTGGTCACCGGCCGGGAGCACGAACACCTCCCGCTCGTCGCCCTTACCATCTGGCCCTGGGCCGCCGCTGCGATCGGATACGTCCTGATGGCGGGTCGGCGAAGCCGGGCACGCGAGCTTGTCCTCGGGGTCATCTTCGTGTGGGCGGCAGCCGTGGTCCTGGCCATCGCTCTGCCCGCCATGGTGACGGGTACGGACCCCACCCGCGTCCCGCTCGCCGCGCTCATCGTGCCGCCGTTCGCCGCCATTGCGACCGGGTTCTTGGCGATCGCGCACGTCCGCGCGGATGCAGCCCTCACCGATTGACGGTCGGGGAGAGGGGCCCGGGATGCGTCGCCGAGTGATGGGAGCCGCCACCGCGGTGCTGCTGCTGAGTGCTGCTGCGTACGGCCTCGTTTCTCGCGGCCCCCTGGGTTTGCGCGGCGAGTACCGCCGCCGCATCGCTGAAGTGGTGACCAGCGCGTCGGCCTCGATGCCCACACCCGTCGTCACCGAAGCAGACCTGCGTCATCTGCCGGCGCCGGTTGCGACCTATGTGCGGCGCAGCGGCGCCATCGGTCGTCCCCGGGTAACCGTCATGCACGCGTTCATGCACGGTCGGATCCGCTCCGGCCCCGACGCGCCGTGGATGCCGTTCTCAGCGGAACAGGTCAACAGCTTCGTGGGGAAGCGGCGACGACTGTTCTTCATGGATGCGACCATGAGAGGACTGCCGGTCGACGTACTCCACGTCTACGACGGCGGCCACGCGACAATGCGGGCGAGAGTCCGTTCGCTCATCCCGGTGGTCGATGCCTCCGGCCCCGACATGAGCCGAGCTGAGCGTGTCACCGTGGTGAACGACATCTGCGTGCTGGCCCCGGGTGTGCTGCCGTTCGCGGACGCCGTCTGGGAGGAGGTGGATGCCCGCCGCGCCCGCGCCGTCTTCCATATCGATGGGCAAGACGTACACGTCGAGCTGACGTTCGGCGAGGACGGCGCCCTGGTCGATTTCGTGTCCGACGATCGCCGTCGTGCAGATGACCGCGGCACGTCGTTCGCACGTCAACGCTGGTCGACCCCGATCTCGCGCACGGCTGAGCAGCACGGCTACATGCTCGCGAGCCATGGCGAAGCGCGTTGGCATGCCCCCGAGCCGGAAGGAGAATTCGCGTACCTCGAGTTCACGATCGACACCATCGACTACACCGCAGACCATCGCGCTGGTCAAAAGGTGACGACACGACCGGCCGGTCGTCGTGTGCCAACACCATGACGGCGTCGTCGGAGATCACGCCGCGACCTGTACTCGGCAGGCCGGGTCGACCGCCGACACGTTCGTTCGCCTCCTGCTCTCGACCTCGCCTACTTTTCGCAATCGTCGCCACGCTGCTGGGTTGGATCGTGCTGTCGGTAGGACTCGGCATCGGTCTACCACGTGCGGGTAGCGGCGTGGCGGGCACGACGCTGGCGGTCGTCGCTCTGGTCGTCGGGGTGACCCTCGTCGCCATCGCCGGAACGCTGCTGTTCCACGCGGCTCGCGGCTGGGCGCGCCTGACCTTCGTTCCCGGGAGCCTGGCGATCCTCGCCGGGCTCTACAGCCTGTCGATTGCGCTGGCCGCGGTCTACCCGCCCCACGCATCGTCCGACGGCCCGCTGCCAGCCGATGCGACACGGGTCGAGATGACCTCCGCCGACGGCGAACGCTTGGCGGGCTGGTACCTCCCATCACGCAACGGCGCCGCCGTCGTGCTGCGCCACGGAGCCGGATCCACGACCGCAGATGTCAGGCAGCACGCGCGTCTGCTCAACGACGCCGGGTATGGCGTGCTGGCCACGGACGCCCGCGGTCATGGGAAGAGCGGCGGACTGGGCATGGATCTCGGCTGGTACGGCGAGCTCGACATCCAGGCGGCCGTCGATGTTCTGGCGGGTCGCACGGATGTCGACGCGGGGCGAATCGGGGTAGTCGGGCTCTCGATGGGCGGTGAGGAGGCCATCGGTGCCGCCGGAGTCGACCGACGGATCCGAGCGGTGGTGGCCGAGGGTGCGACGGGTCGCACGGCGGCGGACAAGGCATGGCTCGCCGACGAATACGGTGCGCTCGGGCTCGTGCAAGGCGTTCTCGACTCGGGGACGTACGGTTTCGTGGACCTGCTCACGCCTGCCGATCCGCCGGCGACGCTCGAGGAGTCGGTCCGCGATTCCGCGCCGACGGCGATGCTGCTTGTCGCGGCCGGAGACCGCCCCGACGAGGAGTCGGTCGCGGTGCGGCTCGCTTCACTCGCCCCCACGCGTGTGCAGGTCTGGGTCGTTTCGGGCGCCGGCCACGTGGCAGCACTTCGCACGGACCCCGCCCGCTGGCGGGAGCACGTGATCATCGGCTTCCTGGATGTCGCGCTGGCAGTCGAATCGCTGCGGTGAGGGCTTCTGCCGGCTCCTCGGGCGCGAGTCTCCGACGACACCCGCCACTGGGCCGAACGAATGAGTGGAACGGCGCAGCCTGGCCTGCTGCGCCACCTCGCAGACACTCACACGACCGGCGGGGAAGAACTCCGCCCCGGCAATCGGCGGGGTCATGGCGCTCCACTGTGCGTCGCGGGACGTTCGGCCTGCGCGTCGCACAGTCTTGCGACGATCGTGTGCAGCATGATGAACATCAGGATCACTGAGCACCCCCAGCAAGCGACGGCAGCCGTGCGGGAGAAGGTGCCGATGGCTGAATTGACCGAGTTCTTCTCTCGGGCGTTCCAGGACACCATGACCGCGCTCGAAGATCAGGGCCTGCACCCGACGGGAGCGCCATTCGGCAAGTACTACGGTCGCCCGAATGCGATGGTGGACGTCGAAGCCGGCTTCCCCGTCGGGACGGCCATCACCCCCGCTGGCAGCGTGCTGCCAGGCAGTCTGCCAGGCGGAAGAGTCGTGGAAGCGATGCACATCGGACCGTACGACACGATGGAGAGCACGTACTCCGCGGTCGAGCGCTATTTCGCCGATGCGAAGCTCACCCCCGGCGCCGCGATGTGGGAGAGCTACCTCACCGATCCCGAGGCCGAACCGGACCCCGCGAAGTGGCACACACAGATCTGCTGGCCGATCGACTGATCAGCGACCGCCGGCTTGTCCACCGCTGTGCATGAAGGTGCCCGCGCTCTGTCCGGACTCCGCATAGCGAGCTCGTTGCGCTCCTCGGAAGGAGTAGAGCCGCAGACTCGGATCAGGTGTCGCGGATGCTCGGCGCGTCGTCTTCTCGGTGATCGTCGTCTCCGCCTGCGGGGTACGCGGCCAGTTCGGGGCGCGATCGCAGGAACAGGATGCTGGCGATCAGCCCACCCCAGACCAGTACGAGGGCGAGCAGCAGGAAGGTGATGGCGATGCCGGTCATGAGCGCCCCTCCTTGGTGAGGACAGCGTACTCGGGCCATGCGGTGAAGTCGTCCGGGTCGCGTTTCCACCGCAGCATCGTGAAGGCGACCGCTGCGACGATGATGAAGGCGATCGTTCCCCAGCCGACGAGCCCGAGGTACCACGGTGGAAGGTCCGCGTAGCCGTCGACGATCAATGTGATGGTCCGGGAGATGAGCATGTAGGCGAGCACCACGGGTGCGAGGATGCCGACGAGGAAGATCCACACCTTGCCCACGCGGAACGTCGAGACGGCATTGAGGTGGAACCGCAGCTCGCCGCCCTTTCGCAACACCCAGATCACCAAAACGGTCGACAGAACAGCTGAGGCGACGATGCCGATGTTGTTCGCCCACTGATCCGCGGTGTCGAGGGCCAGCAGGCCGGTCGTCGTCGAGAAGATGAGGATCGAGAGGATGGCGGACACTCCGCCGACGCGCACGGCGGCCTGGCGGGGCGACAGGCCGAACTTCTCCTGGAACGCCGCGGAGACGACCTGCAGCACCGACAGCAGAGATGTGAAGCCGGCCATCGTGAGGGAGCCGAAGAACAGCACCCCGAAGATCGGTCCGCCGGGCATCTGCGAGACGATCGCGGGGAAGGTGATGAACGACAGCCCGACGCCCGTGAGCCCGTCCAGCTCGCTCACCGCCACACCCTGCTGGAACGCGAAGAAGCCCAGGGTGGCGAACACTCCGATTCCCGCGAGGATCTCGAACGATGAGTTCGCGAACGCCACCACGAGCCCCGGCGCCGTCAGATTGGCCTTGCGCTTGCGGTACGACGCGTACGTGATCATGATGCCGAACGCGATCGACAGCGAGAAGAAGATCTGACTGTAGGCGGCGATCCACACGTTCGGATCCCCCAGCGCTTCCCAGTTCGGCGTGAACAGTGCGTTGAGACCTTCGGCCGCACCGTCAAGGAAGAGAGCACGCACGACCAGCACCGCGAACGCCACGACCAGAAGCGGAAGGAAGATCACATTCGCCCGCTGAACTCCCTTGGCCACACCGGCGGCGAGGACTGCGATGGTCACGATCCAGACGATCGCGAGCGGGATCAACACGCCGGGCACGAACTCGAAGGAGAAGCCGGGATGGCCGACCTGCAGGTACTCGCCGGTGAGGAACGAGGCGGGGTCCTCGCCCCAGCGCAGGTCGAACGAGAAGACGAAGTAGCTGAGCGCCCAGGCGATGACGACCGTGTAGTACAGGCCGATCACGAACGCGATCGCCACCTGGAACCACCCGAGTCCCTCGAGCCAGCGTCCCGATCTGGGCCCGCCCAGACGGCGGAACGCGGTGGGTGCGGATCCGCGGAAGCGATGGCCGATCGCGTAGTCGAGGAACAGGATCGGGATGCCGGCTGTGATCAGGGCGACGAGGTAAGGGATGAGGAACGCGCCCCCGCCGTTCTCGTACGCGACACCCGGGAAGCGCCAGATGTTGCCCAGGCCGACCGCGGAGCCGATGGCGGCGAGGATGAACCCGACCTGCCCTGTCCACTGCTCCCGGGGCGGTGCTGAGGGCTGCGGTGCGGGTGCTGCGGACATGGGATCTCCTCGACATCCGGCCCGGTACGACGGTCGTCGCACCGGTCGATACGCCTCAGGCTAGACAAGAAAGCACGCGTACCCAAGGGTCGACGCGCGTGCCCGTATCCAGCGGGTCCCGGCAGTCCGGGTGCCTACCGGTGTGGTTCGGCGACGGGAAGACTGTGCCACGTCTGGAACGCGAGCGCGGCCGCGCCCTCGGCATCCGCGGCTTGGCACATCGCGATCAATGCGGCGTGGCGTTCGCGCGAGGTGAATCGGTCGATCGACACGAAGCGCAGGAACTCGGCCCGCCGCACGACGGGCTCGAACTGTTCGAGCACAGCTGCGAGCGAGGGATTGCCGGACGCCCGGACGAGCGCTCCGTGGAATTCGTCGTCGGCTTCGACGGCGGCGATCGCGTCGCCGGACTCCACGGCCGCTGAGAACCTCTCGTTGGCCGCACGCATCTCTTCGAGGACCGAGGGGGCCAGGTCGGGTACTGCCAGACGCGCGGCGAGTTCGTGCATCGCGGCGACGACGTCACGGGCGTGGCGCACGGTGGCCTCTTCCATCTCCGCCACGACCGTCGAGCGTCCCGGCCGGGCCACGATCAGTCCGCTCGCTGCGAGCCGCAGAAGCGCTTCGCGTACCGGCGTCCGACTCACGCCGAGCCATTCCGCGAGCTCGCCGTCCCGGAGACTCTCGCCGGGCGCGAACGTGCCGTCGACGATCGCGTCCCGCAGTCGTACATAGACGTCATCGCGGAGGAGCGAGCGGCCCACTGGTGGGTGGTTCTGCGGGATGGGCATGCGATGTATTGCACACAGAATCCCACCATCAGTCAAGTCAGGGCAGTCAGCGGCGGGCATGACCCGGGCCGCCGACATCCCGGAATAGCATCTGCGACATCGTTGTTACTGAGTGCAACATGCAATATATTGCCGCTGTCGGCCTGGCCGGCTAGCGAGCACTCGCTCCGGATACACCGGACGAGAGACAGGAAGGAAGAGAAATGAGCACCACCGATCAGCAGATCAAGAACGTTGTGCTGGTGCACGGCGCCTTCGCTGATGGTTCGGGCTGGCGTGGCGTCTATGACGACCTGACGTCTCGGGGCTTCAAGGTCGCCATTGTGCAGAACCCGCTCACCTCGCTCGAGGATGACGTGGCCGCGACCACGCGGGTCCTCGATCGACAGGACGGCCCTGCGATTCTCGTCGGCCACTCCTGGGGCGGCACGGTGATCACCGAGGCCGGCGTCCACCCCAAGGTCGCGGGGCTGGTCTATGTCTCGGCACTGGTACCTGATGCCGGCGAGACCACCGGCCAGCAGTACGAGGGTTTCGCCGCGACGCCGGAGTTCGTCATCGATGTCGTCGACGACGGCTACGGCTTCCTCAATTCGGAGAAGTTCAAGGCCGGCTTCGCCCACGACGCGAGCGACGCCGACGCCGCGTTCCTGCGGGACGCGCAGGTGCCGATCAACATGTCGGTCTTCGACACGCCCGTGAAGAACGCTGCGTGGCGCGCAAAGCCCACGTGGGCCGTCATCGCCACGGAGGACAAGTCGTTCGATCAGGCGATGCTGCAGCACATGGCCACGCGGGCGGGCGCGAAGATCACGAACGTCTCTGCCAGCCACGCACTCTACGTGACGCAGGCCGGGGTCGTCGCCGACACCATCGCTGCCGCCGCAGAGGGCGCCGCAAGCACCGGTAACTGAGAGTGCGGGGCACCGGACTCGCCGGTGCCCCGCAGTTCAGCTGGCTTACCTCTTGACGATCGCGGCGTACGTCCTACGTCGGCTCGCTGACCTCCGCCCCAGCCCGACGCCTGACGGGCGCCACGGGCACCGGACGGATCAGCTGCACGGTCGCCCAGACGCACGGCAGGAGCACGAGCAGGCTGAGGACGATGTAGGGCACGTCCGCGGAGAAGGGGATGAGACTGAACAGCGGCGGCAGCAGGAACAGCAGCGGAACGATGATGGGCAGCACCCCGCTGCGCCAGAGGGCGAGGGCGAGAATCGGCAGCGCCAGGGAGTACCCGCCGAGGCCGGCCATCAGCAGGATCAGGAAGACCGGACCGTTGAACAGCGCTACAGCCGTTGCGACCGCAGCGTCCGTGTCCGTAGCGGACTTCAGCGCAATGAGCACGGCCGATTCGAATCCCAGCACCAGAAGAAGCGTGATCGCACCCAGCATCCCGATGATCAGGCCGATGACGCCGAGTGTCCGACCGCGACCTCGTGCGATCACGAAGCCTCCGATCCCGAGTGCGGCCGCCATCACGAACACCGCACCGAAGATCTGGAGCACTTGCCCTTCGTAACCGCCATGGCTTCCTTCCGCGATTGCTCTGAACTGCTCCTCATTGGTCTCGAACGTGCCTGAGTACATCAAGCCCGGAATGACGAAGATGCAGAGCGGGGCGAACGCGATTCCGATCGCTCCGATCCAGCGAAGCACCGATTCACTGCGTTGCATGACTACCTCCGGATGACGCCGCGCCTCGGGGTGAGCCGCGTGTGTGGTGATCATGTCCGGCTTGCCCGTGTCGACGCGTCCGGCCAGACGCCCGGCCGTCTAGGTCGAAAGTCTCGCCGGCGAACGCGTGAGGGGGGATGCGGGGTCAGACCTGGGTCTGATGCGGTCCCGTCGGCACCGCAGTACGCTCGCGCCATGTGGCTACGCCGCCCTTCCGTCGCGGATGCCGTCCTCGCTGCGCTGTGCGGACTCACCGTGGCGGCCAACCTGCTGCCGGCGACGATGTGGGGACTGCCTGCTGCGGCGGTGGTGGGGGGACTCATCGTGGTGATGCCCCAACGACCGCTCACGGCCGGCGCGCTGCTGGCGGCGGTCTACGTGACGCTGTCCGTCACCGGCCTCACCCTGGGCAACGCCGCCTGGCTGACGCCCCTCTTCGTCGGGGTGTATTCACTGGGCAGATATGCCCCGCTGTGGCGGGGCGGCCTCGTCGCGCTCGTCTTCGCGATCGCGTCAGTGGAGATCTGGACTCCGCAATCGATCGCCTTCTCCGTCGTCCTAACGGGGTGCCTCTTCGCTTACGGTCGCGTCGTCCAGCTCCGCGCGCAGAGAGCTCGACGCGCGAGAGCGTCGGAGACGGAACTGCAGGCCGCGGATGCCGCGGCAGTCGCGGCCCGGATCGTGTCAGACGAACGGGCGCGCCTGGGCGGACAGTCGCTGACACTCCTGCGCGGCGCGGTCGAGGGAATGCGGTCCGATGCCGCCTCAGCGAGAGTCGAGCTGGACGGGCGCCTGATCGAGTCGGTCTGCGAGCGAGGGCGACTGGCCGTCACCGAGTTGCGGTGGCTCCTCGGGATCCTTCGGTCCGAGTCCGTGCCCGACCGCCCGAAGAACGCCCGCGATCTCCGAGGGCGGGTCGTCAACATCGTCGTCGCGGCCGCCCTGCTCGTGCTCTGTACCTGGGAGCTCTGGAACCAGGTGTGGGAACCACCGGCGCCGCTGGCATGGGCGCTCGCAGTGGTGCTCCCGGCCTGTGTGGTCGTACGGCGGCGGTTCACCACCCTCGCGTGCAGTGTGGCCGCAGCCGGTGTGGCAGCCGCGCTGCTGACCGGCATCCTGCCCACCGTCGGGAACCTCTTCTGCATGGTCCTGCTGGCATGGTCGGCCGGTTCGGCCCGGCGCCCCGTGGTGTGGGGGATCTTCGGAGCGCTCGCCGCGGGTACCGCCGTCTGGGGTGCCCGCCATGATCCGGCGAACTGGGAGTTCACTTTGGCGCTGCTCGCGCTGCCGGCGTTCGCGGGCTTCGAGTGGTCCGCGCATGATCGCGTCGCCCGCGCCGCCTCCGCTCACGCCGATGAGTTGCGCGCTGAGATCGATGCCCGTGTCGAATCGGCCCGCCGCGAGGAGCGACTTCGCATCGCCCGCGAGCTGCACGATGTCACGAGCCACGCTGTCGGTGTGATGGTGATGCAGGCCTCGGCCGCCTCCGCACTGCGCGAACGCGACCCTGCAGCCGCAAGGAGCGCGCTGAAGACGGTGGACGAGGCCGCCGCGCAGACTCTGGAAGAGCTCGACATGATGCTTCAGCTGCTCGATTCCGGTGCGATCGGCGGTCCGGGTCTCGCGAGCGCGACCGCCGAGCCGCTCCAGGCCCTCGTCGACCGGATGCGCAGGACGGGCCTCGACATCTCGCTCGAGCAGGCGCCGATCCCCGCGCACTTGCGCGGTGTCGTCTATCGAATCGTCCAGGAGAGCCTGACGAACGTCGTGCGTCACTCCAACGCCCGGCATGTCCGGATCAGCGTGGCGCGGGATGAGGGACAGCTCTGTGTGCGTGTCGTGGATGACGGGACGCGCACCCCGGACGGACCGGCCCTGGGCGACGAGACGCCGGGGTTCGGGCTCACGGGTCTCGGCGAACGGGTGAACGGTGCAGGCGGGGCGTTCCGCGCGGGGTGGGACGCACAGGGCTTCACCGTCGAAGCCTCCCTCTCGATCGAACCGGTGAAGATGTGATGGACGATTCGACCATCCGCGTGCTGGTCGCCGATGACCAGCACCTCATCCGAGGCGGCCTGCGGGCGATCATCGACGCGGAACCGGACCTGCGCGTGGTCGGGGAGGCGGTTGACGGAGCGTCGGCGGCACGGGAGGCTGTCGCATGCCGCGCCGACGTCGTGTTGATGGACGTGCAGATGCCCGGGGTGGACGGCATCGACGGCGTCCGGCTCGTCATCGAAGCCCGACCGGAGGCGCGGGTGCTGATGCTCACGATGTTCGATCTCGACGACTACGTTCTGCGCGCACTGCGCGCCGGGGCCAGCGGCTTCCTCCTCAAGACCACTCCACCCGCCGATCTCACCGCCGCGATCCGCGCGTCCCGCAATGGGACGATGCTGTTCGCCCCGTCCGTCACCCGACGCCTGGTGGAGTCCTACGTCAACCAGCCCGCCCCGGTGGACGGGGTGCCGGAGCGGTTGGCGGGTTTGACGGCGCGCGAACTCGACGTGTTCCAGGAGATCGCGCGGGGACTGTCGAACACGGAGATCGGCGCTCAGCTCTATATGGGCGAAGCGACCGTCAAGACCCACATCACCCGGATCCTGGCGAAGCTCGGCCTTCGCGATCGGGTGCAGGCCGTCGTGCTCGCGTACGACTGCGGATTGATGAGGCGGGCGCTCGACTGATGCGCAGCGACCTCACATGGGGTGCGCCGATTCTCTCCACTCCTCACGTGTGAGGAACGCGAGTCGCCCAGACTTCCCCGGCAGCTCGACGCGCGGTCCGAGGGTGAATCCGAAGAGGCCGGCGCGCGCGAGCGCGCGGTCGTTGTCGACGTCCGGCTCGATCACGATCCGCTTCGCACCCGGCTGCGAGAACAGGAAGCCTGCGATCGCGTGGGCGACGCGAGTGGTGAACCGGGGCGCGGGCGCGCCGCGGTCGCCGAGGAGGAAGTGGATGCCGACATCGCCGGCTTGCACCTCATAGACCTCGCCGACCGGGTCGTTCCCAGGCTCGTAGGTCTGCAGAAGCACGATCGGGAGGCCGTCGCGTCGGATCAGGAACGCGTGGTGGGTCGTCAATCCGTCGACGTAGGCGTACAGGTCGCCGAGCGCGTCGGGCGTCAGGTCGCCGAGGCCCCAGAAGCGGGCGGAGGGAGCGGTCACCCAGCGGTGGATGGTGTCGAGGTCGCCGACGGGGTCGAGCACCGACACCTCGAGTCGGCCGAGCCCGGGCACGTCGGCGGCGTGCACGAGGGCGCCGGCGGCCCCGGTCGCGAGACGTGCGGTGGATGTCGTCGTCATGCTGCTCCGGTCGGGGTATCGGCGCGCAGGCGCGTCCAGTCGGTGAGGACGCGCACAGGACGGACGTGCGTCCAGGCCGCCAGCTGGTCGGCGAAGTGCGGGGAGGCGGGGTCGCCTGCCGCGCCGAACGGGACGGACCACCGGCTGTTCTCGCGGTCGGCGAGATCCCACGCCCACCGTGCGACCGATCCCCGCCAGGCCCGGTCGGTAACCCCTGGTGTCGAACCCGTGCAGCGCACCGTGTCGCCGTCTCCCGAGAGCGGAACGTCGAGGCCGGCGCCGGGATCCGCGGCGCCGGGCACCTCCGCGAGGACGTGCAGCGGGAGGAGGCGATGCGTCGTCCCCCAGCTCGCCGCGTCGGCGGCGTCGTCGAGCGCCGCGGCGACCAGGGCGGGGGCGTCGTCACGCAGGGCAGGATGCTCCAGGAGCCGTGCGAGCGCGGCGGCGACCTGACCGGTGACGCCGAGCCACGGGTCGAACACCGCGCCGAATCCGTGGGGCCTGTGCAGCGCCTGCAGCGCGGGGTGCGCGGCCACTCGCCGCACGAGGGCGGCCCGCCAGGCGGCGAACGTGCCGGCGGCGGCGGATGCGGCATCCATCCGCCCGTCCCAGGCGGTGAGCCGATCGCGGGCCGCAGCCGCGCGCGACGGCAGTGCACCCGACGGCAGCATGGCGCGCAGCGCTGCCACGGATCCGCCGGCTGTGTCGCCCCAGATCGGGAGGAATCCGTCGACGGAGCTCGGCCGGAGATCGTCGAGCAGGACGCGGATGCGGTCGGCTCGGTGCGACGACGGGTACGCCCAGCCGAGGTCGATCGCTGCGTCCGCGGGACGTTCGTTCGCGTCCGCGGCGACGTCGGCGACGGCGCGGACGCGAACGAACGTCCCGCGGACGCAGCGATCGACCTCGGC